>CALIEL010000355.1 GCA_938022235.1 Oribacterium parvum | reverse complement strand
TCCTTTCCAAGAAGAGCCAGTGGATCTTCGGTGGAGACGGTTGGGCTTATGATATCGGTTTCGGTGGACTTGACCACGTTCTTGCTTCCGGTAAGGACATCAACGTAATGGTATTCGATACCGAGGTTTACTCCAACACAGGTGGACAGTCTTCCAAGGCTACTCCTACCGGTGCAGTAGCACAGTTCGCTGCCGGCGGTAAGGAAACTAAGAAGAAGGATTTGGCCGGAATTGCTATGTCCTACGGCTATGTATATGTAGCACATATCGCTATGGGTGCTGATATGGCCCAGACTGTTAAGGCAATTTCCGAGGCTGAGGCTTATCCGGGACCATCCTTAATCATCGCTTATTCTCCATGTATCAACCATGGTATTAAGAAGGGTATGGCTAAGGCACAGACAGAAGAGAAGCTGGCTGTAGAGGCTGGATATTGGAACAACTTCATTTACAACCCGCTTGGTGGAGACAAGAAGTTTACCTTGAATTCCAAGGAGCCTAACTTCGAATCTTATCAGGAATTCTTAAAGGGCGAAGTTCGTTACTTATCTCTTTCCCTGAAGAATCCGGAGCGCGCAAAGGCTTTAGATCTGCAGAACGAGCAGGAAGCTAGAGAGCGTTATGAGAAGCTGAAGAAGATGGTTGATCTGTACAATAACTAATGTACAGAAGACAAGAAATTTAGCTTTTGCTGAAGAAGCTTGCCGGAAATAAAATGTTGTTTATTGTATACGGCATAGAGGAAGTATAAAAAGAGGAGAGGCTTAGGCCTTTCCTCTTTTCTTATAGGAGAAAAAATGGTAAAATATCTCCATTTGTTGTAGGAATTTATGGGAGGGGCAAATTGAGAAAAGTTATAGTAGCAGTGGTCGGAAGACCGAATGTGGGAAAGTCCACCCTTTTTAATACGATTGCAGGAAAGCAGATTTCCATTGTTCAGGATACTCCGGGAGTAACCAGAGACCGTATTTATGCGGAGGGAAACTGGTTGAATTATTATTTTACCATGGTGGATACCGGAGGTATCGAACCGATTTCCGATGATGTGTTATTAAAGCAGATGCGATCTCAAGCGGAATTGGCCATTGAAACTGCGGATGTGATTATTTTTGTCACAGATGTAAAGTCCGGCGTAGTGGATGCGGATTATGAGGTGGCAGAGATGCTTCGCCGTTCCAAAAAGCCTATTGTCCTTTGTGTAAACAAGGTGGACAGCATCAAAAAGTATGGTAATGATATTTATGAGTTCTATCAGCTGGGACTGGGAGAACCCTTCCCGGTATCCGCTGCCAACCACTTAGGGCTGGGAGACCTTTTGGATGAGGTGGTAAAGCATTTTCCAAAGGAAGGACTGGAAGAGGAAGAGGACGGTACTTTGAAAATTGCTCTTATCGGAAAGCCAAACGTGGGAAAAAGCTCTTTAACCAATAAGCTTTTGGGAGAAAATCGTGTTATTGTATCGGACATAGCCGGCACCACCAGAGATGCTATTGATACGGAAGTGACCTATAACGGTACACCCTATATCTTTATTGATACCGCCGGTCTGAGAAGAAAGGGGAAGGTAACGGAAGATATTGAGCGATATTCCGTGATCCGAACCGTTGCCGCAGTGGACAGGGCTGATATTTGTATAGTTTTGATTGATGCCGTAGAGGGAATTACCGATGGGGATACCCGCATTGCCGGTATTGCCCATGAATCCGGAAAGGGTGTTATTATTGCCGTCAATAAGTGGGATTTGGTGGAAAAGAACGATAAAACCATGCAGGAATTTACGAAGCAGCTGAAAGAGAAATTTGCTTACATGGACTATGCGGAGTATCTCTTTATTTCTGCGGAAACCGGACAGAGAATTCATAAGATTTATGAATTGGTGAATATGATTCACGACAATCAGGTAATGCGGATTAAAACCGGTGTTTTAAATGAAATTCTGGCAAGAGCAACAGCCATGAAACAGCCTCCCTCCGATAAGGGAAAAAGATTAAAGCTTTTCTATATTACCCAGGCTTCCGTTGCGCCTCCCACCTTTGTAATCTTTGTTAATGACAGGGAGCTGATGCATTTTTCCTATACCAGATATATTGAAAATCAAATTCGAGAAAATTTCGGCTTTAGAGGAACCCCTATTCGCTTTATTATCCGGGAAAGAGGAGAAGATTAATTGTCATGAGTATACTTCAACTTTGTGTTTGCTTTATTCTTGGGTATATTTTCGGAAATATACCCAATGGATATCTCTATGCGAAATCTCAGGGAGTAGATATTTATCATCAGGGCTCAGGCAATCCGGGAAGTACCAATGTTTTACGAACCTTGGGGAAAAGAGCCGGCATCACGGTTCTTTTAATGGATATTGCGAAATGTATGGTTCCTATATTTCTGATGATTTTATTTTGGAAGCCGGCAAATGAAGATCAGAAAACCTTGATTTTAATGCTTACCGGTATAGGAGCCATTCTGGGACATAATTTCCCTATCCTCCCCGGGGTAAAGGGAGGTAAAGGTGTGGCTTGCACCGGTGCTTTGTTGATTGCTTTGGCTCCCTTATATACCCTGGGACTTTTATGCTTTTTTATCCTGATTGTTTTAACAACGAAATATGTCAGCTTAGGCTCTGTTCTTTCCGTTTTTGTCTTCTTTTTATCCGTGCTTCTTATGGGAAAATCAGGAATTCTTTTTCCGTTTTCGGAGGCTATTTATCTGCCAATGTGCGGATTAAGTCTTTTTTTGGCCTTACTTTGTTTGTTTCAGCATAGGGAAAATATGAAACGCTTAATGAATGGTACGGAAAATAAGTTCGGGAAGAAAAAATAAAGGAGCATAAAGCGTATTTTGTAACAATAAGCTTTTTCTTTAACGAGGATTTCTCAATATAAAATTATATTTACATAAAAGGAGTCTTTATGAAGATTGCTATTCTGGGTATCGGAACCTGGGGTTCCGCCTTAGCCATAACGCTAAGAAAAAACAATCACAGCTTAAGCTTATGGACCTATTCTAAAGAGGAGGAAGCAGAACTGAAAAAAACCAGAGAACCGAAGAATCTTCCGGGTACAAGCTTTGCTGAAGATATCGAAATCACCTCCTCTTTGGAAAGGGCACTAAAGGATAAGGAAATGGTCATTTTTGCGGTGCCTTCTTTGTTTACCCGATCTGTAGGAGAGCAGGTAAAGGACTATATTCAAAAAGATCAAATTCTTTTAACGGTATCCAAGGGGATAGAAGAAAAGACCTTACTGACCATGTCCCAGATATTGGAAGAGATTTTTCCGGAAAATCCTGTGGCGGTTCTTTCGGGCCCTTCCCATGCGGAGGAAGTATCCCGTTTCCTACCTACTACTATTGTATGTGCTGCAGCAGAAGAAAGCTGTGCGAAAACCATACAAAAAACTTTCCAATCTGACAGCTTTCGCGTTTATATCAATAAGGATGTTCTGGGAGTGGAAATCGGTGCCGCTTTAAAGAATGTCATTGCATTAGCGGCCGGAATTGCAGACGGTTTAGGCTATGGAGACAATACCAAGGCTGCACTGATTACCAGAGGTATAGCTGAGATTGCAAGGCTGGGACAGGCTATGGGAGGGCATTTGGAGACCTTTGCCGGGCTTTCCGGAATCGGCGATCTGATTGTAACCTGTGCCTCCAAGCATTCCAGAAATCGTAAGGCAGGCTTCTTGATTGGCGAAGGATTAAGCTATGAAGAAGCTATGAAGGAAGTGGGACAGGTGGTAGAAGGGGTATACGCAGCCAAGGCTGCTCTAGCTTTAGGCGCAAAGTATGGTGTAGACCTGCCCATAGTCCATGAAGTAAACAGGGTATTATTTGAGGGAAAGAACCCGAAGCAGGCCGTAATGGATCTTATGCTTAGGGATAGTCGGGCGGAAAGTCCGGGCGTTAGCTTCCCATAGTATATTATTCATGATAGGTATTACTTTTAGTTATATCTATCTCTTTTTTTATGTTAAATTGTTATAAAAAGAATTGACAAGAAAAGAACTTCTCCCTATAATACGGAAAGTATTTTACTGATAGTGAAATAAGGGAGGATTAACATGAAAAAACAATTATCTATGGTTTTAGCCGCATTAATGGCAGCATCTTTAGTAGCCTGCGGAGGCGCAAGCGGAGAGAAGAAAGCTACAGAAGCGGAATCTAAGGCAAATGCAGAAAGCTCCGGAGCCGAGAAGGGCGGATTAACTTGGAAAATCGGAGGACAGGGACCTTTAACCGGCGGCGCTGCAGTATATGGTAATGCCGTAGTAAACGGTGCGGAAATTGCTATTGATGAGATTAATGCAAATGGCGGAATCAACGGATACCAGATTGAATACAAGAAGGCTGACGATGAGCATGATCAGGAAAAGGCTATCAATGCATACAACAGCTTAAAGGACTGGGGCATGCAGTTCCTTGTAGGACCGACCACCAGTGCTCCTGCTATCGCAGTAGGAACGGAAGCGGAAGGGGACAATATGTTTCTTCTTTCTCCCTCCGGATCCGCAGTGGAGGTTACCGCTCCTAAGAATGTATTCCGAGTATGCTTTTCAGATCCTGCACAGGGAACAAAGTCTGCAGAGTACATCGGAAGCCATAATTTAGGCAAGAAGATTGGAATTATTTATGATTCTTCTGACGTATATTCTTCCGGAATTCATGATTCCTTTGTTGCAGAAGCGCCTAAGCAGGGATTGGAAGTTGTAGCGGATGAGCAGTTTACCGCTGATTCCAACAAGGACTTCTCCACACAGCTGCAGAAGATGAAGGATTCCGGTGCTGAGCTGGTATTCTTACCCTTCTACTACAGTGAGGCTGCTTTAGTACTTACTCAGGCCAATACCATGGGCTTCAAGCCGACCTTCTTCGGATGTGACGGTATGGACGGTATCTTAAACGTGGAGAACTTTGATGTTTCTCTGGCAGAAGGCCTGATGCTTTTAACTCCCTTTGCTGCCGATGCAAAGGATGATTTAACTGTTAACTTTGTAAAGAACTACAAAGAAAAGTATAAGGAGACTCCGATTCAGTTCGCAGCGGATGCTTATGACGCAGTATATGCTATTAAGGCAGCTGTAGAGAAGGCCGGCTTAACTCCTGATCAGAGTGTTTCCGATTTAGGTACTGCAATGGAGAAGGCTATGACAGAGATTAGCTTGGATGGACTTACCGGTACCGGCATGAAGTGGAATGAGGCCGGAGACGTGGATAAGGAGCCTAAGGCTGTCATTATCAAGGACGGAGCTTACGTATCTGCCGAATAATGATTGTCTTATAAATGGAAGATTACAGGCCCTGCCTGAATCTTTAGTTAAGAAGTCGTTATACACCGGAAGTCAAAGGCTTCGCCTGGGCCACCGGTAAGAATTATGGAAAGGGCAATGCTGAGGCTTGCCCTTTCTATTTACATCAAGAGAAAGTGAGAAAAAGATGAGTTTTATTTCCTATCTTTTAAACGGAATCAGTTTGGGCTCGGTGTATGCCATCATTGCCCTAGGTTATACCATGGTTTACGGCATTGCAAAAATGCTGAATTTTGCCCATGGAGATATTTTGATGGTGGGAGGCTATGCCGCTTTTCTCGCTTTTAACCAGATGGGACTTGGTATTCCCTTATCTATTCTTTTTAGTATGGCAATCTGTACCGACCTGGGCGTTTTAGTGGAAAGGGTAGCTTATAAGCCCCTTCGTTCAGCAAATTCTTTGGCTGTACTGATTACCGCCATCGGTGTGTCTTATCTTTTACAAAATCTTGCTTTATTACTTTTCGGAGCAAATCCGAAAAGCTTCCAGTCCTTTGTAAAGCTTCCTGCATTAAAGCTGGCGGGAGGACAGCTGGTCATTTCCGGAGAAACTATGGTCACCATTTTGGTGGGAATTTTAGTTGCCGTTGTTTTATTATTGTTCATCCATAAAACCAGGGCAGGACAGGCTATGCTGGCGGTATCCGAGGACAAGGGGGCAGCCACTTTGATGGGAGTAAATGTAAATGGTACCATTGCCCTTACCTTTGCTATTGGTTCCGCCTTGGCCAGTGTGGCAGGAATCCTTCTTTGCTCTGCCTACCCTACCCTTACGCCCACCACAGGCGCTATGCCCGGTATTAAGGCCTTTGTGGCTGCCGTATTGGGAGGAATCGGTTCTATTCCCGGAGCATTTATCGGAGGAATTTTACTTGGTGTTCTGGAAAATCTCTCAAAGGCCTATATTTCTTCCAAACTGTCGGATGCTATTGTTTTTTCTGTATTAATTATTGTATTACTCATTAAACCAAGCGGAATTTTAGGAAAGAAGATTATGGAGAAGGTGTAAGATGAAGAATGTACAAATGAACAAAATCAAAGATATTTTTTTGAATTACGGAGTCATTCTTATCCTGTACTTTGTTGTTCAGCTGTTCCTAAAATCCGGTTCCGTAAGTTCCCTAATGAAGGGACTTTTGGTTCCTCTGTGTATTTATTCTATTTTGGCCATAAGCCTAAACCTTGTGGTGGGTATTTCCGGAGAATTGTCTCTGGGGCATGCGGGCTTTATGTGCGTAGGAGCTTTCTTCTCCGCCAGCTGTTCCATGCTTTTAAAGGGAAGCTCTCTTCCTCCTATGCTTATTTTCTTTATCGCCCTGTGCATTGGTGCTATTTCAGCCGGATTCTTCGGCTTTTTAATCGGTATTCCGGTTTTAAGACTGAAAGGAGACTATTTAGCCATCGTAACCTTGGCTTTCGGAGAAATTATCAAAAACATTATTAATGCTCTGTATTTTGGGGTGGATAAGAATGGTTGGCATTTTTCCTTAAAGGACGGTACAGCTGTTGCTTTGGGAGAAGGGGGAAAGTGGATCATTAAAGGCGCACAGGGGATTACCGGTACGCCGAAATATAGTAATTTTACTGTAGGAATAATTCTTCTTTTACTCTCTATGCTCTTTATTCAGCATTTTATTCATTCCAGAACGGGAAGAGCAGTTATGGCGATTCGAGATAATCGTATTGCGGCGGAAAGTATTGCATTACCCGCTTCAAAACTGAAGTTGCTTTGCTTTACGATCTCTGCGGCCATCGCGGGAATTGCTGGAGTACTGTATGCCCATAATTTAAGCTCTCTACAAGCTTTGCCAAAAAATTTCGGATACAATCAGTCTATTATGATACTGGTATTTGTAGTTTTAGGCGGAATAGGCAATATGCGCGGCTCTATCTTGGCCGCTGTTGTTCTTACTCTGCTTCCTGAACTTCTTCGTTCCTTAAACGACTACAGAATGTTGATTTATGCCGTTGTTTTGATTGTGATGATGCTATTTACTTCCGCCCCAGGCTTTATTGCTTTTCGGGAGAATATTCTTCATCGTTTGTTCCGTAAGGAGGTGAATGCATGAGTCTTTTAGAAGTGAATGCCTTAGGCATTTCCTTTGGAGGTCTGAAGGCGGTAGATCAGTTCCATATCTCTATTGAGAAAAAAGAGTTGTACGGTTTAATCGGGCCTAATGGTGCAGGGAAAACCACAGTATTTAACCTGCTTACCGGAGTTTACCAGCCCAACACAGGAGAAATTCTTTTAAATGGGGAAAATATTGTAGGGAGCTCCTGTATTGAGATTAACAAAAAAGGAATTGCCAGAACCTTTCAGAATATCCGATTATTCGATAAGCTGACAGTATTGGACAATGTAAAAGCAGGATTTTTCCAGGAAAATTCCTATTCTTTTATAGAAGGGATTTTTAGACTGCCCCGGTATTTTCAAAAAGAAAAAGAAATGTCGGATAGAGCTCTGGATTTACTTTCTGTTTTTCACCTGGAAGAGCATGCTTTGGACTTGGCGGGAAATCTTCCCTACGGAAAACAAAGAAAGCTGGAAATTGCAAGAGCTCTGGCAACCAATCCTTCCTTACTTTTATTGGATGAGCCTGCAGCGGGAATGAATCCCAATGAAACGGAAGAACTGATGGACACTATCAGACTGGTTCGAGATCGTTTTGATATGACCATTTTATTGATTGAACATGATATGAAGCTGGTATCCGGCATTTGTGATCGCCTTACCGTACTGAACTTCGGGCAAGTCCTTACAGAAGGGAAGACTCAGGAAGTATTGCATGACGAGAAGGTTATCAAGGCTTATTTAGGAGAGTAATAATGGAACAAATTTTAGAGGTAAAGAATCTTCATGTACATTATGGAATGATCCATGCCATTAAGGGCTTGGATTTCCATGTGAACAAAGGAGAAATCGTAACCTTAATCGGAGCCAACGGCGCCGGAAAAACCAGTACCCTGCAGACGATTACCGGCTTAATTCCCCATTCCCAGGGAGAAATCATTTATAGAGGGGAAAATGTCAGCAAGCTTCCCGGATATAAGCTGGTTTCCAAGGGGCTTGCCCATGTTCCGGAGGGGAGAAGAGTTTTTGCCAGTCTTACGGTATATCAAAATCTGATGCTGGGTGCCTACACCAGAAAGGACTCAAAGGAAATTGAAGAAAGTCTGAATATGATCTATCATCATTTTCCACGTCTTTTGGAAAGAAAAAATCAGGTAGCCGGAACCCTTTCCGGAGGAGAACAGCAGATGCTGGCCATGGGAAGAGCCCTGATGTCCAAGCCGGAGATGATTTTACTGGATGAACCATCCATGGGCCTTTCTCCCATTTACGTAAACGAAATCTTTGATATTATTCAAAAGATTCATGAGTCAGGGGTGACCGTACTCCTGGTAGAGCAAAATGCCAACAAGGCTTTAATGATTGCAGACAGAGCTTATGTATTGGAAACCGGAAACATTCGATTAGAAGGAAAAGCCGGAGACTTACTATCCGATCCTCAGGTAAGAGCGGCTTATTTATCGGAATAATTATGCCCAGAAAACAATTTATGGCTTATCTCAAGATCTTATTGCTTCTTTTCCTATTTCTGAGTCTTGTCAGCTTTGGCCTGCACAGGCATTGGAAAAATGCTCTAAAAAGCTATGAGGAGAACAGGAATAGCAGAGAAGAAGTTCAGGAGCCCCTTTCCCTGCTTCCCAGTGAAGAGGATGAGGAGGAGCCGGATTCCGACAGCTATCTTCGTTTTCAAAATGAATTTCAGCTATTGAATCAGATAGAAGAGGATGAAAGCTGGCAGAAAAACCTCTCTCTGCGAAGACGATATGAAAAAATCGGAGAACTCTACGATAAAGAAATGCAGCGTCTGGTAAGCTATTACAGCAGAAATATCACCGGAAATGAGCGGGAAAACTTTTTTGCCGAGCAAAGTGTGTTTTTGAGTCAAAGAAGCATGGAGAGTAAAAAAGAGCTAAGCATGGAGAAAACCGGTGTAGAGGAAAATATTGACTACTTAAAAAAATATATTCAGCTGACAAAGGCTAGGTGTTCTGTTTTATTGGAGAAGATTTTTGAAGATCAGGACGGCTAGTCCTTTTCGTTAAAAGGAGCAAATTATGATAATTAAAAATATTAATATATCTATCCTTGCTGTGATTTTTATCAGTATTTTAATTTTATTTTTAGCTTTTGTCTCTATGCTTGGCAAAAATATATTCTACGGTGAAGGACAAAGCCTGGAAGAGTCGATGGAATGGCAAAGAGAACATTATGATACTTCCTTTTATAATGGTTTGCAAAAAGAAGAGTTTACTGTTAAAAGCTATGATTCTTATGTGCTCCATGGAGAAATTTTAAAGAACCCGACCCCTTCTTCTAAATATGTTATTATAAGTCATGGTTATAAGGATACTCGATATGGAAGTTTAAAGTATGCCTCTATCTATCTTTCCTTAGGCTATAATTGTATTATTTATGATTTACGAGGGCATGGAGCAAATGAAAGTACTTTTTGTAGCTACAGTGTGAGGGAAGGAAAGGATTTGGCGGAAATAGTACATTTTTTTCAGGCAAAACTGGGAAGGAATGCGGAGATTGGCTTGCATGGAGAATCTCTTGGAGCTGCCACAACAATTGCCTCATTGAAAGATGTACAAAATGTTTCCTTCGCTGTAGCTGACTGCGGTTTTTCCGATATCGAAAATGTTTTGGAGGAAATCTGGCGATACAGTCACATTCCAACAGCTATCGGCCCGGTTATGAACCAATATGCCAAGCTTCATTTCGGTATTCCTATTTCCGCCATGCGCCCCATCGACTCTTTGGCAAAAAATCAGGTGCCTATCCTTTTTATCCATGGAGAAGATGACCAATACATTTTGCCGGCAAACAGTGAAAGAATGTATGAAGCTACCAAGGGGAAGAGAGATTTGTTGTTGGTACCAAAGGCAGGTCATGCGGAATCGGTTTTTGTAAACAAAAGCCTCTATACAGAAAAGCTGAAAGACTTTTTGTCCTCCCTTGCCTCCTAGCCCTAAGTACTGTATAATTTGGAAGATTGTGTAGAGAAGGTATTGCAGGCCTTCCTGCTTTAGTGAGTCCTTACTTACGATATATTAGAGTAAGGAATATGATTTCTATACTGCATAAAGGGAGATTGTATGAAGAAATATGGTGTTAACGAATTAAGAAAAATGTTTTTAGCCTATTTTCAGGAGAAGGAACATTTGGTAATGAAAAGCTTTTCCTTGGTTCCCCATAATGATAATAGCTTATTGTTAATCAACTCAGGAATGGCACCTTTAAAGCCTTATTTTACCGGTCAGGAAATTCCGCCTAAGAGAAGAGTGGCTACCTGTCAGAAGTGTATCCGTACAGGCGATATTGAGAATATCGGAAAGACTGCAAGACACGGTACCTTTTTTGAGATGCTGGGCAATTTCTCCTTCGGAGATTACTTTAAGTCCGAGGCATTACATTTTGCCTGGGAATTTTTGACTGAGAGAGTAGGTCTTGAGAAGGATCGTCTTTATCCCAGTATTTACTTAGAGGACGAAGAGGCTTTCAAGGTATGGAATGAGGAAATCGGCATTCCTGCAGATCGCATCTATCGCTTTGGCAAGAAAGATAATTTCTGGGAGCACGGTGTTGGACCCTGTGGTCCCTGTTCCGAGATTTACTACGACCGTGGAGAGAAGTACGGTACAGGTCCTGAGGATGTGATGGGAGGAGAGGGCGATCGTTTCTTAGAGGTATGGAACGTGGTATTCTCTCAGTTTAACAATGACGGCAAAGGAAATTACACCGACCTCATTCAGAAGAACATTGATACCGGAATGGGCTTAGAGCGTCTTGCGGTAGTTTGCCAGGATGTACCTTCTTTGTTTGATGTGGATACCAACCAGGCCATGATGACAGAGATTGAAAGTCTTTCCGGAAAAAAATATTTGGAAGATAAAACAGCAGATGTTTCCTTCCGTATTATTGCAGACCATGTAAAGAGCTGTACCTTTATGGCTTCCGACGGTATTATGCCTTCCAATGAGGGAAGAGGCTATGTTTTCCGTAGACTTTTAAGAAGAGCGGCAAGACATGGACGTATTCTGGGAATTCCTGCAGGAAGTTTATCCAAGCTTTCCGAAAAGGCTATTGCCTTGTCCTCTGACGGATATCCCGAGCTTTCCGAGAAGAAGGATATGATTCTTCGGGTTATTTCTGAGGAAGAGGACCGTTTCAACAAGACTATTGATAACGGTCTTGCCATTTTACAGGGCTTAAAGGAAGATTTACAGAAAAAGGGAGAGAAGCTTCTTTCCGGAGAAGATGCCTTCCGTCTTTACGACACTTACGGTTTCCCTCTGGATTTAACCAAGGAAATCTTAGAGGATAGCGGAATTACCGTGGATGAAGAGGCCTTCCAGCAGGCGATGAAGGTGCAAAGAGAAACTGCAAGAGCGGCAAGAAAGAGCACCAACTACATGGGAAGAGACGACATTTACCAGAATCTGGATGCCTCTTTAAAGACAGAGTTTGTTGGATACGATACTCTGTAATGTGAAGGAAAGGTTACCGCATTGGTATACCTTGCGGACAACGGGGATGAGGATGAAATTCGTCCTTCCGTAGAGGCGGGCAATCGTGCCGCAGTAATTACCGACCGCAGTCCCTTCTATGGAACCATGGGTGGACAGCAGGGAGATCAGGGAAAGATTTGTTCCGGTACTTCCGTATTCACAGTGGAAGAGACTATTCACTTACAGGGGGGAAAACTGGCTCACCTGGGAACTGTAGAGCAGGGAGGTTTTTCCGTAGGAGATACCGTAACTTTGGTCGTAGATGCTAAAAAGCGTGCCCTCACCGCAAGAAACCACACCGCTACCCACCTTTTACAAAAGGCTCTGAAGGAAACTCTGGGAAGTCATGTGGAGCAGGCGGGAGCTTACTATGATGACAAGCGTCTTCGTTTTGACTTTACCCACTTTACCGCCTTGACTAAAGAAGAACTTGAGAAGGTTGAGAATTTGGTTAATGAAGAAA
>CALIEL010000354.1 GCA_938022235.1 Oribacterium parvum | reverse complement strand
GATTCCGGAAGCTTTACGCGCTTATAGCCTGTCCATTACCAAGAAAGCCATGTTTAGCCGTCAGACTGCCGGCATTCGGAAGAAATCTCTGGTGATTAATCTTCCCGGAAGCCCCAAGGCCTGCAAAGAGAATCTGGACTATCTCTTCCCGGATTTATTCCACGGTTTGGGAATCCTTCGGGGAACGGATACAGATTAAGTACACTACGTTTCCTGAAGTTTTCTGAGAGTGGGTGTAGATTAGGCCTGTTGCTTTCTTGAAGCTTTCTGAGAATGGATATAGATGAAGATCATTACTTTTCCTAAAGCCTCCGGAGGAAGATCGGAGAGGTTGGGGAGAGAAAACATAAAAAAGGAGAAAAGTATGAAGAAAAAAGTATTATTTGCTTTGGCTCTTGCAGCAACATTGGCTATGACAGCTTGCGGAGGAGCAAAGAAGACTGAAACTACCGCTGCGGCAACAGCAGAGAGGGCCTCTGAGAAGGCTAGTGAAAATGCTTCCGAAAAGGCTACCGAGGCTGCAAAAGAGGATGGAGAGAAGACCGAAGTACAGGTTTTCGTAGCAGCTTCTTTAAAGAATGTGATGGAAGACCTGGGGCAGCAGTATGAGAAGGAGCATCCTGAGGTGAAGCTGGTATTTAACGCGGATTCCTCCGGAAAGCTTTTAAGCCAGATTCAGGAAGGCTATGCCTGCGACATTTTCTTCTCCGCTGCACAGAAGCAGATGGATACTTTGGAGGGAGAAGGAAACCTTGTAGAGGGAAGCAGAAAAAATGTAGTAAATAACCAGCTTTGCGTAGTTGCTTTAAAGGACAGCGGAACCAAGGTTACCGGTTTAGAGAATTTAAAGGATGCGAAGTCCATCGCCTTGGCAGACGGTACCGTTCCTGTAGGAAAATACACAAGACAGGCTCTTGTTGCTTTAAAAATTCTTCCCGAGACGGAGGATGTATCCAAGATTAGCACCCAGGAAGTATCCGAAGCCTTAGGCGGCGTAGAGATTTCCGAGCAGTCCAACGTTTCCAAGGTTTTGGCGGCAGTGGTAGAGGGATCCTCCGAAGTAGGAACCACCTATTATTCCGATACCTACGGTTATGAGGACAAGCTTCAGATTCTGGAGAAGGTGCCTTACGATTTGACCGGAAATGTAATCTACCCTATTGCGCAGATTAAGAACGAAGAATCAAGTCAGGAAGAGCAGGATGCGGCAAAGGATTTCATTGCCTTCGTCACTTCCGACAATGCAAAGACCACCTTCCAGAAGTATTATTTCGATACTGACGTAAAATAATGATGAATGAATTATTAGCAGGACTCCGGTCATTAGACTGGAGTCCCTTATGGATATCCCTAAAGACAGCCTGCATCACTACAGTGATTTGCTTCTTTTTGGGGATTTTTTTAGCCCAAAAGGTGGGGAAATGGAAGGAGCCCTGGCAATCCATCGTAGACAGTGTTCTGACCCTTCCCATGGTCTTGCCCCCTACGGTGGCAGGCTATTTTTTGCTTTTGCTTTTCAGCAAAAGAAGACCTGTGGGCATTTTTTTGTTTTCTCACTTCGGCATTAAAGTGGTTCAGTCTTTTCTGGGCTGTGTTCTTGCGGCTACGGTAATTTCTCTGCCTTTAATGTATAGGAATGCCAAGGCAAGCTTTGCCTTGATTCCCAAGGATTTGGTGCAGGCGGGAAGAACCTTGGGACTGTCGGAAACGAAGATTTTCTGGAAGATTATTCTGCCCCTTTCCGGTCCGGGAATCCTCTCCGGAACGGTATTAAGCTTTGCCAGAGCCTTGGGAGAGTATGGCGCTACCTCCATGCTGGCAGGCAACATTCCCGGAAAAACCGCCACCATTTCCCAAAGAATTGCTCTTGTGATGCAGGACCAGGACTATGTGACCGCAGGAGTATG
>CALIEL010000353.1 GCA_938022235.1 Oribacterium parvum | reverse complement strand
ACTTACTGAAAGCAAGCTAAAGCGAAGCTTGAAGTTAGTACTGCTACGAAGGCGAGGTTAGCGAGAGCGTGCCCGATTTCATGTCTATACTGCATCTGAGCGTATACCTTTAATTTTTCCAGTTCCTTCCCTCCGCAGGGGCGAGCTTAGCGCGAGCGTGCCCCGATTACAGACTTATCCTGCATCAAAGCGCATTAAGCGGAATGCTCCTTTGCTTCTTCCGAAAGCTTCTCCTTCAGCCAGCCCTCCATAACGACGGCCTGGTTAAAACGCTCTTCTTTAGTAGCATAGAGAAGGGTAACATTTTCATGAGCAAGATGCTCTCTAACCAAAGCAATAAATTGCTCCTTCTCCGGATTCTTCTCCAGCTCTTCCCAATACTTTTTCTCAAATAAGGGGAAATTCTCCTCTTTATGATTGAAAGTTTTGCGAAGAAAAGTAGAAGGGCTCATCTCCTTCGCCCAGTTATCCAAAGCGGCACGTTCCTTTGTGATGCCTCGTGGCCAAAGTCTATCCGTCAGGATACGAAATCCATCCTTATCTGTTTTTTCTTCATAAATTCGTTTACATTGAATAGAATACATTGTATAGCTCTCTTTCTACTGCGTGTTGAAGATGTTCTCTTTTGCAAGAGATTTTTCCGGTGCTTCCCAGAAGATAAGATTTTGGGCAAATGATGTTTTGACTGGAACTTGTTCAGCTTCCGAAAATAAAATGATTTCTTATATCGGATTAACCGCCCCATAGGGGCGGCTTTCCTTGATTCTTAATGAGTATCGTTTGCAAAGCAAATGTTACTTTGTTTATGCTTAATACCTATCGCGAGTGGTGCGTACGCTAGCTTCTTTATTTTTAAAGGCTATCGCCGGCAAAGCATACGACCTATCGATTATGCTGTTTCCGGGAAGAAAATCTTCATGTCATCTTCTACGGTTCCGATTCCGGCAATACCGAAGTTCTCTACGAGAACCTTTGCTACATTCGGAGAAAGGAAGGCGGGAAGAGTTGGTCCAAGGTGAATGTTCTTTACTCCTAAGTAGAGAAGGGCAAGAAGAACGATAACAGCCTTCTGCTCGTACCAAGCAATATTGTAAGCAAGAGGAAGCTTGTTTACATCGTCCAGACCGAATACTTCCTTAAGCTTCAGAGCGATTAAGGCTAAGGAGTAGGAGTCGTTACACTGTCCGGCATCCAAAACTCTTGGAATTCCGCCGATATCGCCAAGATCCAGCTTGTTGTACTTATACTTTGCACATCCTGCGGTTAAGATTACAGCATCCTTTGGAAGTGCCTTGGCAAACTCTGTGTAGTAATCTCTCTTCTTCTGTCTTCCGTCACAACCTGCCATAACCACGAACTTCTTGATAGCGCCGGACTTTACAGCCTCTACTACCTTATCCGCAAGGGCAAATACCTGCTCATGAGCAAATCCGCCTACGATGGTTCCGGTCTCGATTTCTGTTGGAGCGGGGCAGGACTTAGCCTGTTCAATGATGGCAGAGAAGTCCTTGATTTCGCCGTACTTTCCTCCGATGTGCTTGCATCCGGGATAACCTGCAGCACCGGTAGTCCAAAGTCTGTCCTTATAGCTGTCCTTTGGAGGAACAATACAGTTTGTGGTCATCAGGATTGGTCCGTTAAATGGCTCGAACTCTTCCTTCTGCTTCCACCAAGCATTTCCGTAGTTTCCTGCGAAGTGCTTATACTTCTTAAAGAATGGATAGTAGTGGGCAGGAAGCATCTCAGAGTGGGTGTAAACATCTACGCCGGTGCCTTCTGTCTGGTCAAGGAGCATTTCCAGATCCTTAAGGTCATGTCCGGAAACCAGAATTCCGGGATTGTTACGAACACCGATATTTACGGTAGTGATTTCAGGATTTCCGTAAGCGGAAGTATTTGCTCCGTCAAGAAGAGCCATACCCTCTACGCCGGCCTTACCGGTCTCTAAGGTAAGGGCTACCAAATCGTCTACGGAAAGGCTGTCATCTAAAGTAGCGGCAAGAGCCTTCTGGATGAAAGCATCTACATTGGCATCATCCTTTAAAAGAGCGTTTGCATGCTTGGAATAAGCGGCAAGACCCTTTAATCCGTAAGTGATTAACTCTCTTAAAGAACGGATATCTTCATTTTCAGTAGCTAAAACACCGATGCTCTGTGCAAAAACGGGATAATCCTTTTCTGCCACTTCTACAGTTGCTGCCTTAGGAAGCTTGGAGCTATCGGAAAGAGTAGCTCTTACAGCATCTCTCATAGCGAAGGTTTCCTTGATATTTTCCACGATAGCATCGTTATCAAAGTTTGCATTGGTAATAGTGATGAAAAGGTTCATAGTTACTCTGTGGTTTAATTCCTGAGAAACTTCCTTTCCCTCAGCTCTTAACTGCTGAGCCACAGCGGATAATCCCTTGGTAGCATAAACCAAAAGATCCTGCATAGCAGCTACTTCCGGCTTCTTTCCGCAAACACCGGATACAGTACAGCCGGAACAGTTTGCGGTTTCCTGACACTGATAACAAAACATCTTATTTTCCATTTTTTTCCTCCTGAAGAAAAATTCTAGACTCATTACTTTGCTATCATACCTAGGAAATGAGAAAAAAGTGTTGCAGAGGCAACAAAACGCTGATAAACTCTGTATATATAAAATACAATATTTAAAAATTTAAGTATTTTTTATATAAGCTATAGGGGAAAATGCATAGAGGATGAATAGAAAATCGGAGTCCAATAGAGAAGAATCACGAATAAGGGAAAATGGAATAGAAGAAAGCTTTGTTTTATTTTCGCTAGTGCAAACTATCTGAAAGAGAGTATTATAGATAAAATTTAAGAAAATAAATGAAAAAACAGGAGAGAAGAAAAATGGGTCAGGAAATGAAGGAAAAAAAGAATAGTACTGAGGAGAGCTGTCAATGTGGAGAAGGCTATCATGAGCATACTTGCGCTTGCTCGGGAGGCACTGAGGAAAGCACTTGCGGACATGGGTTCGACTCCCATCAGCATTCTTGCGGCTGCTCCGAGGAAGATCATGGAGAGGGCTGTACCTGCCCGGATTGCGAGGAAAAAAGAACGCATCAAGGGATAGGAGATAAGGACTTTTCCGTGCTTAGTGGGAAGGAAAGAGAAGCATTGCAAAGGGGGGAAGTCTCCTTTACCTCCGTGCACAGCAGGGAACAGGAAAAGAAGAAACATTTAAAGGGGGATGAACTCCTTCGCTACAGAGATTTGGAAATTTTCAATGGGGTGGAGACGGAGAACCTGAATGCCCTTCTGTACTGCATGAAAAGCTATGTTCGCTCCTATAAGAAAGGGGAGATTGTTCATTTGGAGGAAAAGAATGAGCAACATGTAGGAGTAGTCTTACAAGGCAGTATCCATATGTTGAAGACAGATGTGTGGGGAAATGAAACCCTTCTTACCTATATGAATGAGGGAGAAATCTTTGGAGAGACCTTCGGCAATAATACCGCCGCGGGAGAGTATGTCAGCTTTGTGGCGGCCAGTAAGGCTGAGGTGCTGTTCATTTCCTTCCAAAAGGCTATTCATGTCTGTAAAAACCGTTGTGCCTTCCACTTCCGCCTGATTGAAAATCTGTTTGATTTGATTGGGAAGAAAAATATTCAGTTGA
>CALIEL010000352.1 GCA_938022235.1 Oribacterium parvum | reverse complement strand
AGAAGATGGCGCCTCTTGGCTTGAAGCTTGCCAGAGGAGAGAAGATCGGTTCCTCCAAGGAAGAGGGATATATCCCACAGGGAATCCGTGTAAACTTCTTCGAGGATAAGAGAGGATCAAAGCGTGCGGTAGAGATGCTTTTGGCTAAGATTTCCGGTAAGGAATTTACCACAGAGTATCCAATGCCTTCCTTTGACCGTGTGGCTCCAATGCCCGCTATCAAGGATATGTCTAAGGCTACCATCGCTTTAGTAACCTCCGGCGGTATTGTTCCAAAGGGCAATCCGGATCATATTGAGTCTTCCAACGCTACTCGTTACGGCGAGTACAGCTTAAAGGGTGTAAATGACTTAACAGCAGAGACCTATGAGACTGCTCACGGCGGATATGACCCCAGCTATGCAAATCAGGATGCTGACAGAGTATTACCTGTTGACGTTCTTAGAGATTTAGAGAAGGAAGGAAAGATCGGAAAGCTTTACGATTACTTCTATACTACAGTAGGTAACGGAACTGCAGTAGCTTCTGCTAAGAAGTTTGCTGAGGAAATCGGTGCAAAACTTAAGAAAGACCATGTAGATGCGGTCATTCTTACCAGCACGTGAGGAACCTGTACACGTTGCGGTGCAACAATGGTAAAAGGTATCGAAGCAACAGGAATTCCTGTAGTACACATTTGTACAGTTACACCTATCTCTATGACAGTAGGTGCTAACCGTATCGTTCCGGCAATCGCTATTCCTCACCCACTGGGAAATCCGGCTATGAAACCGGAAGAGGAGAAGGCTCTGAGAAGAAAGATTGTAGAGAAGTCCTTAAAAGCTCTTTGCACAGAAGTTTCCGATCAGACTATTTTCAAGTAAGCCTGTGTTTTGTAAAAACACTGTGTAATACTCATTCTTCAGGGCAGAGACCCTGCCCTGAAGAAATTTTATATAAGGAATATAAACCGAACACTATAACAATTATTTATTATACTTTGAACTTTTTTTATCTCTAAAAAGAGAGAAGGCTATTGAGAAAGAAAAGCTGTTTTTGTTATCATAACAAAGACCATTCCTATCGGCTACACACAAGATAGACGTAGTCTGTTTTGTATAATCATATATTATTAATATCTAAAGGAGAGAAAAACCATGTCCAAGATTTATGACGTGCTTATTCTGGGAGCAGGCCCCGGAGGATTGGCTGCAGGTCTTTATGCAGGAAGAGCCAGACTTTCCACCTTGATTGTGGAGAAGGGACAGGATGGCGGACAGATTGCCATTACCGATTCTATCGAGAACTATCCCGGACAGATTGTGGAAGGTGAATCCGGTCCTTCTCTGATTAAGAGAATGACTGAGCAGGCAGAGCGTTTTGGCTGTGAAAGAGCTCATGATACCATCAAGGCTGTAGAATTGGACGGAGATGTTAAAAGACTCATCGGTACCAAGGAGACCTACGAGGGTAAGACTCTGATTATTGCCACAGGAGCTAATCCACGTCCAATCGGATGTAAGGGAGAGAAGGAATTCTTAGGAAAAGGCGTTTCCTACTGTGCAACCTGTGATGCCAACTTCTTCGAGGATCTTCCCGTATTTGTAGTAGGCGGTGGAGACTCTGCGGTGGAAGAGGCTATGTATTTGACAAAGTTTGCAAGCTCCGTTACTCTTATCCACAGAAGACATGAGTTGAGAGCGGCAAAGTCTATTCAGGAGAGAGCTTTCCAGAATGAGAAGCTGCATATTATGTGGGATACCGTAGTAGAAGAGCTGTCCGGAGATGATATTCTTCAGAAGATTAAGGTGAAGAATGTGGTTACCGGAGAAGAGCAGGTATTGGAGGCCAGTGAAGAGGACGGAATGTTCGGAATTTTCGGATTTATCGGCAGAATTCCTACTACAGAGATTTTCCAGGAAAGCAATCTGGAAATGGATGACAGAGGATATATCCCTACAGACGAAGATATGCACACCAATATTCCCGGTGTTTTCACCGTTGGAGATGTACGTGTAAAGAGTCTTAGACAAGTGGTTACTGCTGCTGCGGATGGTGCTATTGCAGCCACCCAGGCAGAGAAATATATTAACGAACATAAATAAAGGAGGACAAGATGTTAGAGGTTGATAAGAATACCTTCGAAGAGGAAGTGCTGAAGGCATCCGGCTATGTATTTGTAGATTTCTTCGGAGATGGATGTGTTCCCTGTGCTGCACTTATGCCATTCGTACATTCTTTGGCTGACAAGTATGAGGGTAAGTTAAAGTTCACTTCTCTGAATACTACAAAGGCTAGAAGATTGGCTATCGGCCAGAAGATTTTAGGACTTCCCGTTATGGCTATCTATAAGGATGGACAGAAGGTGGAAGAGCTGGTTAAGGATGATGCAACAGAAGAGTCCATCCAGAAGATGGTTGAAAAGTATGTTGCTTTAAACCAGTAAGCAATCGTTTAATTTGCGTATTTGACGAAAGTCATTACGATACATATCTTTAAAGAAAGGAGAGAAAAGATGGCTATTTTAAAGGGTAAAAAAGTTATCATCATCGGTGACCGTGACGGTGTACCAGGACCTGCTATTCAGGCTTGTGTAGAGACCGCCGGCGGAGAAGTAGTATTTGCTTCCACCGAGTGCTTCGTTTGAACGAGCGCAGGCGCAATGGACTTGGAAAATCAAAAGAGAGTAAAGGATTTTGCTGATAAGTTCGGACCAGAGAATCTGGTTGTTGTACTTGGCGCTGCTGAGGGGGAGGCTGCAGGACTTGCAGCTGAGACCGTTACAGCAGGAGATCCTACTTTTGCCGGCCCATTGACTGGGGTCCAGCTTGGACTCACGGTATATCATGTTTGTGAACCAGAGTTGAAGGAAGAGTTTGACGAATCTGTTTATGAAGACCAGGTTAGTATGATGGAAATGGTTTTAGATGTAGACGATATTGTCAACGAAATGAATAGTATTCGCTCTGAATATTGCAAGTACCTTTAAAACCGAGGGAGCTTTTTACGGGCTCCCTTTTTTCTCAAAATTCTTTTCAAAAAAAGTACTAAAAATAGAAAAAGAACTATCTTTTCTTTGGTAAATTTGTAAAACTTAACAATAAAATATGAGGTGATCAAAATGAATAGTGTCATTAAAGGTTCCGGATATTGTTTGGCATATACTCCCGGCTTGATGTTGCAGCACGGCTCCACCATTGTGCAGGAAAGACTGGTAAATCCTGATGGTGAGTTCTTAAAGGAAATGGGAAAGCACGTTCGTAGTTTTGAAGATTGTGTAGCTTACTGGCCAAACCAGGTATATATCGGAAACAAGACCCCCGAGGAGTTTGCCAAGGTGGAGTTCCCCTATTTCGATAAGAAGGTAGAAAATGCCAAGCGCTATGGCCATTTTGGAGAGATTATGCCGGAGAATGAGTTCCTTCTTTTGGCACAGGCTTGTGACTGCTTTGAGGTTTTCTACCTGGATAAGGACTTCGTAGCAGCAAACAAGGGAGAGCTTGCCAAGGATCCTGTAATCACAGAAGCAATCCTTGCCAGAGTACAAGAGGGCGTAGAGAATTCCGTGATTAAGGGATTTGTGGACGCTCACGAGGCTGAGCCTCTTTTCTACGAAGGAAAGCTGATAGGGTGCGTAAAGCGAGCACATGATATTGATGTAAACCTTTCCGCAGAAGTAATGCTGGAGAACTTGATGAATAAAGCAAGCTCCGTTTTGGCTGTTCTTCACTCCTTAAAGTCCTCCAATGTAGACCCCCTTTCCATTGAATATGTTATTGACTGTTCCGAGGAAGCCTGCGGAGACGTAAACCAGAGAGGTGGCGGAAACTTTGCGAAGGCTGTAGCTGAGATTGCCGGACTGGAGAATGCTACCGGTTCCGATGCAAGAGGCTTCTGTGCAGGACCTTCCCACGCTATGATTGAGGCGGCTTCTTTGGTAAAGGCAGGAGCTTTCCATACCGTTCTTGTTATCGGTGGAGGTTGCGTGCCTAAGCTTGCCATGAACGGAAAAGACCATGTAAAGAAAGAGCTCCCCATGCTGGAGGATTGCTTAGGCTCCTTCTCCGTAGTAGTTTCTGAAAATGACGGTGTTTCTGCTGAAATCAACCTGGATGTTATCGGTAGACATACCGTTGGAACAGGTGCTGCACCACAGAACGTTATCGGTTCCTTAGTAGCGGATCCTTTGGAGAAGGCAGGACTTACCGTAAATGATGTGGATAAGTTCTCTCCTGAGATGCAGAATGCGGATATTACCAAGCCTGCAGGAGCCGGAGATGTTCCTATGGCAAACTATAAGATGATTGCAGCTCTTGCTGTTAAGAAGGGATGGCTTGAGAAGGCTGATTTGGCAAAGTTCTGTGAGGAGAAGGGCTTAGTAGGATACGCACCGACTCAGGGTCATATTCCTTCCGGTGTTCCTTATGTGGGATTTGCCAAGGAAAACATTGAAAAGGGAGATATGGAGAGAGTTATGATTATCGGAAAGGGATCTCTCTTCCTTGGCCGTATGACAAACCTCTTTGACGGTGTTTCCTTCCTGATTCAGAAAAATACCGGAAAGGGTCAGGGCGGAGCAGTATCTGAAGAAGAAATCCGTTCCTTAATTGCGAAGTCCATGAAGGAATTTGCACAGTCTATTTTAGGCGCATAGAAGAAAGGGTGAGAATTATGGCAAAAGAAATAAAAGAGCTCATTGCGGATACCTTTTTGGCTATGGCGGAAGGTTTGGAAACAGGCTCTTTTTCGAAGAAACCGAGAATTGCTTTAACAGGTATGGGCTCGGAGCACGGAGAGGAAAATTCCATGAAGGCTGCAGTGGATGCGGCTAAGGATGGCGTGGACGTACTCTATATCGGTTCTTTGAAAAATGATGCGGTAGAAACCCTTGTGGTGGACAATGATGAAGAGGGACATGACAAGATGGATGCTCTTTTAAAGGAGCATAAGATTGACGGTGCGGTAACCATGCACTATCCCTTCCCCATCGGTGTATCCACTGTGGGAAGAGCCATTACTCCTGCATTCGGTAAGGAGATGTTCATTGCCAATACCACGGGAACCTCCAGTACAGATCGTATTGAAGGAATGGTGAAGAATGCCCTTTACGGAATCATAACAGCAAAGGCTTGCGGCATCAAGGAGCCTACTGTAGGTATTTTAAATGTAGATGGTGCAAGACAGACAGAGAAGGCCTTAAAGAAATTACAGTCCAACGGTTATCCTCTTCACTTTGCAGAGTCCTCCAGATCCGACGGCGGTGCGGTTCTTCGTGGAAATGATGTTCTTCGGGGAACACCGGATGTATTGGTATGCGATTCCTTAACCGGAAACGTATTGTCCAAGATGCTTTCTTCCTTCAACACAGGAGGATCTTTTGAGGCCCAGGGCTTTGGCTATGGTCCGGGAATCGGAGAGAACTATAATCAGCTGGTGATGATTGTATCCAGAGCTTCCGGAGCACCGGTTTTGGCGAATGCTCTTCGCTTTGCAAGAGACCTGATTAAGGGCAATGTCTTTGCGGTAGCAAAGGAAGAGTTTGCATTGGCAAAGAAAGCCGGCTTAGATAGCATTCTTGCAGAAATCAGAGAGGCAAATAAGCCAAAGGAGCAGGGAGAAGCTGTTCCCATGCCGGCAAAGGAGATTGTTACCGCAGCTGTATACGGCATTGAAGTAACAGATTTGGATGATGCGGTATTGGAGCTTTGGAAAGAAAAGATTTATGCGGAATCCGGAATGGGCTGTACAGGGCCGATTATCCGCGTTTCTGAAAGCAATTTAGCAAAGTCTGAAGAGATTTTAAGAGCAAAGGGATACATTTCCTAATCTCTCTCGGAGAAAGTATATAACTTTCGGCTATTCTCCTTCCTTTAGAGAAGCTGTCCTAAAGAAAGTCCGGAAAGAAAACAAAAGGCAGGGGCTACCTTCGTAATTTGAGTGTAATCAAGTTGTCGCAGGTGCCCCGGGCTGATTGTATAAGAAGTGCAGCTGTGGGTATGACATACATTCTTGCAGTTACGCTTATTTTTGTACCCAAAAATGAAGAAAAAAGGGACAAAATTTTCTTATACATAAATGGGCTTGTTAAAATATAAACAAAAATTCTTGCGACCTGAAATGAAAAATAGTAAGAAATAACTAAAAAAATTTCCCTAATATTCGAAAAATAGATTGAATAGTATTCAATTATCGGATATAATGTGGAAACAATATAGAGGACAGTAACAATTAAACATCAGGGGAAAGGAGGAAGAACGAAACTATCAATTTGCTTTACATTCATCTTAAAAAATGAATGAATTAAAAGAAAAATAAGGAGTAGAATAATGGAAAAAAAGAGTTTGCAGTTCATGAAAGTGGTTAGCTTCTGTGGAGCTTGCATTGCTTTCTACATTGGGGCCGGATTTGCCACCATGCAAGAGATTATTCAGTACGTGGCTTCTTACGGATCAAAGCTATGGATTGTCATCGCTGTGAATGCAGCAATCTATATCTATACCGATCTTTCCTTCGCAACAAACGGCAATCGTTTGAAGCTAAAGAGAGGTGGAGATATTTACACCCACTATTGTGGAAAGTATATTGGAAACTTCTTCGACTACTTTTCAGCACTGTTCTGCTATGCCTGCTTTATCGTAATGTGTGGCGGAGCCAATGCTACAGCTGCACAGCAATGGGGACTTCCCAATGGTGTAGGAGCCGTAATCCTTACCGTATTTGTTATTGCTACCGTAATTTTTGGATTAGACGGTGTTATCGAAGCCTTAGGAAAGATTGGACCCATCATCGTATTTTTCATCCTTGTGGTTTCCGTTATCAGTATTTTTAACGGGGCAGGCAATTTCTGGGAGAATTTAAAGGCAGTAGATACCGGAACGCATAAAATTGTTCAGGTAGGTAACGGTAATCCGTTCCTCTCCGGAGCTTCCTATGCAGGCTTCATGCTTCTGTGGTTCGCCAGCTTCCTGGCAGAAATCGGTTCCAAGAACCGGGTAAAGGAAGTAAATATCGGAATGCTTTTCTCTGCAGTGTTCATTATGGGAACCATGGTGATTGCCAGCGTTGCATTGATTTCTCATATTGATGTAACCAGTCAGGCGGATATTCCCGCTTTAATCTTGGCAAATACCATTTCTCCTGCTTTGGCAAGTATTTTTGCGGTAATTATCTTCTGCGGAATTTATACCACCTCCGTTCCTCTTCTTTGGACCAGTATCGGAAGAATTGAGGAAGAAGGAACCAAGAAATATAAGCTTTATACCGTAGTATTAGGAATTATCGGTTGCGTTATCGCTTGCTTCTTACCCTATCGTTCTTTGGTAAATGTGCTTTACGGATTGAACGGATACCTTGGATTTATTCTTGTAGCCTTCATGCTGGTATATGATATCCGTACAAGGATGAGTAAGAAGGTAAAAGTGGCAGTGGAAGAAGTGGCTCCTGCAGTAGTTTAATATAGCCGAAAGAGGAAGAAACAGCTCCGATAGTAGTTTGAAAAAGCTGAAAGCAGTAACTTCCTCCCTGGCGGCAGAATCAAGATTTTAAATCAGCTGTCCCGCGTATATCGCGGGGCAGTTTTTCTTTTCTGGGAAAAATAATTATTATTTAAGAAAATGTCGGAAATATACTAGCCTTTCTTGGCAATTTTCGGTAGAATAAGAAAAATATTTTCTGTATAAGTAGTAGAGTATGAGAAGAAAAACATGGATTCCCCTTTTGGCGTCGGCTATGGCTTTAGGAATGAGTCTGACAGCATTTGCAGGAACATGGAAAAGTAATGGTACCGGATGGTGGTATGAAAATGCGGATGGAAGCTATCTTACCGGCTGGAACTGGGTGGATGGAAACGGCGACGGTATTGCCGAGTCCTATTATTTTCAAAATGACGGATATCTCTTAACAAACACAACGGTGGAGGGGTATCAGGTAAACGGCGATGGCGCCTGGGTGGTAAATGGAGCCGTGCAAACCAAGTCCACAGGTACTTCCGCAGGAAATGCAGCGGCGCAGAATGATACGGTATTTTCCAGATCCGGTTCCAAGAAGGGCTTGGCAACAAGAGATACCCTTTTTGATGCTACTTCTGTGAGAGATTTAGGGGTAAAGCATATCATTTACAACTTTACCAACTATGAGCAAAACTTCATGGATAACTTCCGGAATACCAAGGCAAACGGGGTAAGTGTTACCGCCATTATGTTAAACACTCCGAGAAATAATCCGGAGCCCCAGTCTCTTCCTGATGGAATTAGCGGACAGGAAGCCCATTACTATGGCTATAATGTGGCCACACAGGCCGGAATCGATGCAACCACCAGGCTTGCCAATCGTTTTGCTTCCTTATATAAGGATTCCGTGGATAACTGGGTCATCGGGAATGAGATAAACTATCCTAACGTATGGAATTTTACTCCTCACAGCAGTATAGAAAACTATGCAGACCAGTATGCCCATGCTTTCCGCATTTGGTACACAGCCATTAAGCAGAATAACCCCTCTGCCAATGTATACATTCCCTTTGACTATGTTTGGACAGAGCATTCTCCTTCCGCAGGTTACTACAAGGCAAAGGACTTACTGCGTTTATTAAATGATAGACTACGGGATTTGGATTACGGTATTGCTTGGCATCCCTATCCGGAAGGACTTTCCGACCCGAACTTTGAGGATGACGGAAAGGCAACAAACAACGAGAATTCTTTGATTATCAATATGAAGAACTTAAATGTTCTCACAGATTATTTACAGAAGCCGGAGTACCTTTCTCCAAGCGGTAAGGTAAGACACCTGATTCTTTCCGAGCAGGGCTTTAATGCCACAAACGAGGATGTGCAGGCAGACCAGATTGCCAAGGCTTATGACATTGCCAAGAATAATCCCTATGTGGAAGCCTTCTTCCTGGCCAGGGAGTATGACCAGCCTGGAGAGATGCACAATGTAGGAGGGGCATTGCAGGAGATGCACTTCGGATTAAGGGATGCCTATGAAAGAGGTGGAAGGCCCAGAAAGGCTTATTCCGTGTATAAGAGTTTGCAGTAAAACAATAGAATAGAGAGTAGAGAAAATAGCTGACGGAAAGATTCCGGTCGGCTATTTTTGTGTCTTGATTTAAATGCCTGTATAAATGAAAAATGGAAATATAACAGAACGAGTTGTAAGCGAAATAAAGCTTGAATTTGCAAATATATGGGGGCTAAAATATAATCAATCTTGAGTTAAAGTAGAACAAAGAAAATCAGAGGAAAATGTGGAAATTTTTATCGGTTCAAGCTGACCCGATAAATGACCCAATAAAATTGGAAGAGAATACAGGAGGTTAACCATGCAAAATTTTGATTATCGGACACCTACAAGATTGATTTTCGGAAAAGACGTTATCGAAGAACTTCCGGACGTAATGAAGCAGTTCGGAAAAAGGATTTTGCTTAGCTACGGAAGTGGAAGCATCAAAAAGATTGGTCTTTATGACAAGGTAAAGGATCTTTTAAAGGACTATGAGATTTATGAGCTTCCCGATATTCAACCCAATCCCAAGTATGATCCCAGCGTTCTTGACGGCGTGAAAATCTGTAAAGAAAAGAATATTGATGTCATTCTTTCTGTTGGAGGCGGAAGTGTTTTGGACTGCACCAAGGCCATTGCCGCAGGGGCAAAGTATGAGGGGGATCCTTGGGATTTGATTACTTATAAGGTAAAAGCCAAGGAAGCACTTCCGATTGTGGATATTATTACCCTTGCTGCGACAGGCAGTGAGTATGATGCGGGAGGCGTAATTTCCAGAACCGAAACCAATGATAAGACGGGCTATAGTGATCCCCTTCTTTACCCTGCGGTTTCCTTTTTGGATCCGACTTATACCTTCTCAGTATCTAAAAAACAAACCGCAGCAGGCTGTGCGGATGCCATGAATCATATTATTGAGCAGTATTTCTGTGAGGACTCTACCCTCTTAAATGACGGTTTTATGGAAGCGGCCTTAAAGAGCCTGATGATTAATACAAGGAAATGTTTGGAGAATCCGGAAGACTATACGGCAAGGGCAGAGATGATGCTTTGCTGTACCTATGGTTGTAACGGCATTTACTCCCTTGGAAACAGTGAATCCGGCTGGCCTTGCCATGGCATGGAGCATGCGCTTTCCGCCTACTATGATATTACCCATGGAGAGGGCTTGGCCATTATCACTCCGAGATGGATGAAGCATATCTTAAATGAAAAGACGGTGGAGCGTTTTGTAAAATATGGCGTAAATGTATTCGGAATCGATGAGAAGCAAGATAAGTTTGCGATTGCGGAGCAGGCAATTGATGCAACCTACAAGTTCTTCGAATCCATTAACATTCCTATGCATCTTAAAGATGTGGGAATTGATGAGAAGAGAATCGATGAAATGGCAAAGCATGTTGCTGAAAATGAAGGCCTGGAAGAGGCCTGGGCGCCCCTTTTAGAGAAGGATATTGCAGAGATTTTCAGGGAATCACTGTAAGGGCGTAATAGAAATATATAACAGGTAGTACATAACAGGAAATGTATAACAGAAATGCATAGCAGGAAGTGCATAACAGGAAAAGCATAACAGGAAGTGCATAACAGAAATGCCTATACAGGAGATACAAAAAAATCAGGAGAAGATTTTATGAAAGTATTGATGATTAACGGAAGTCCTCGCATCGGGGGCAATACAAGCATTGCCCTCGCGGAGATGGTAAAGGTCTTTGAGCAGGAAAATATAGAAGTAGAAGTG
>CALIEL010000351.1 GCA_938022235.1 Oribacterium parvum | reverse complement strand
TAAATTTCCACCCAGTGCCTTCCGGTGGCAATGGCACAAAGCACTCCTGCCTCCTGCGCTCTTCTGACGGCAGCCTTGCTATCCTCCGGAATGATTCCGGTTTCAAAGGGACGAAGAGTGCCGTCGATATCAAAGAAGATGATTTTTATCATGCTTCCTCATTTCCATTTACCGCTTCAAGAGTATCAGAGGTAGAGGTAGAGATAGTCTCAGCCGCAGGAGCAGAGGGGGAAACGAGGGTTTCCTTCAAACTGCTTAACAAGCCTGCCATATTTTGGATATCGGAAGGAATAATAATCTTGGTAGCCTTTCCATTGGACACTTTGGCAAAGGTTTCTAATCTGCGAATGCGAAGTACCGCATCATCCGCACCGGCTTCCTTCAAAAGACGAATACCTTCCGCCTCGGCTCTTTGCACATTCAAAATCGCCTGAGCACGACCTTCAGCCTCTTGAATTTCTTTTTCCTTCTGGGCTTCCGCCGCAAGGATGACCTTTTTCTTGTCCGCTTCTGCATTCAGGATTGCTGCCTCCTTGTTACCCTGTGCGGTACGGATTGCCGCTTCCTTGTTACCTTCTGCAAGAGTAATAGCCTCTCTCTTCTCACGCTCCGCCTTCATCTGCTTCTCCATGGCCTCACGAATAGCATCAGGAGGAAGAATGTTCTTTAACTCTACACGGTTAACCTTGATTCCCCAAGGGTCGGTAGCCACATCCAAAAGAGAACGCATCTGGGTGTTGATTTCATCACGGGAAGTTAAAGTGGTATCCAAGTCCATGGAACCGATAATGTTACGAAGAGTAGTAGCGGTTAAGTTTTCAATGGCGGCAATGGGGTTCTCCACACCGTAGGCATAAAGCTTTGAATCGGTAATCACAAAGAAAACAACGGAGTCAATGCGCATGGTAACATTATCCTTGGTAATAACCGGCTGGGGAGGGAAATCCGCTACCTGCTCCTTTAAGTTAATTCTCTTGGCAATACGATCGGCAAAGGGAATCAGGAAATGAATACCCGGACGCCATACGCTATGAAAACGTCCAAGACGCTCTACAACCATGGCACAGGCCTCCGGTACGATACGAATCGTGGTGCTGACTAACAGAACGATAACGATTAAAAAAATAATAAATGGCATAATCTCTATCCTTTCTTCTTATTGTAGGAAAATGTCGGTTTCGGCGGAATTGTTTTCTTCATAACCGTATCCACCATTTGAGACTGACTGGGATTGTGTGCTTGTTTTAGGGGATTTACTTTGGGAGAAATCACCGAGGAGCCTTTGTGATCCACTTTGTTTAATAAGGTGACTTTTCGCCCATTTCCATGATATTCACAGAAATCATCCGGAAGAGAATGGGAGCGATTAATAAATACCCGGTCATCCAAAACCCAGGGATTCTTCACAATCCTTTTGCAAATCGGACAAACACGATTCACTAAGGTAGAATCACATATCGGGCAAATCAGCATAAACCCTCCTTTCATAAGTCTTAAAAAATTTAACAAATGCAACCTTTTAAATATAGCACAATGTATAAGAAAAGAATAGGGAGAAAGGGGATGTAATAAAATCGGATTTTGGTGCAAGTTTTGGCAGTACAGGTCTAAAAGGGGGTAATCTGAGCCCCTCAGTACTTACTGAAAGCGAGCAAGGCGATGCTTGAAGTTAGTACTGCTAGGAGGCGAGGTTAGCGAGAGCGTGCCCCCGACTAGACCTGTACTGCCAAAACTTATTTATTCTTTTTTATTTTATAACAGCCCCTTTCTTCCTTTGAAAAAAATTATAAAAATTGTAAAGAGATAAGAAGCTCTTTTCTTGTATCTCCTGCGGAAAGCATGATATTATGGGGGATATTGAAAATCCTGATAGGAGGCTTTCGTGAAGGCCGATAGAAAGCAAAAGGAGAAGGATGGAAAGAAGAGAGTGGAAAAGGGAAGCCAGTAACGGGCTTGGGAAAATTTATAATGTTCTGTGGCAGGAGGAAAGTCTTGAAAAGAAGGGGATTCTTTTTGTTCTCCACGGGATGCAGGGGCATATCGGAAAATATCGTTATCTTTTTGAGTACATGGCGAAGCAGGGCTATGTGGTGTGCGGAATGGATATTCAGGGACATGGAAAGAGCGCCAATATCCCCGGCTACTTTGGAGACAACTCCGGCTGGGAAAGTATTATTCATGATATTCACAGAAGCCTCTTGCAGATAAAAAAATGGTTTCCGAATCTGCCGATTTTTCTCTTTGGCCATTCCATGGGTTCCTTCCTGGCAAGAGACTATGCGGCACGTTATGGGGAAGACTTAAAGGGCTTACTGCTTTCCGGTACGGCAGGGGGAAGCCCTGTACTGCTTCCGGTGCAGGGCTACATTGCTGTCCAAAAGAAGCTTCGGGGAGCCAAGGATGATGCGCTAAAGGAAAGTATCCTTCTGGCGAAGTATTTCAACAGGCATATCCAAAATCCCAAGAGCCTATCGGCTTGGATTTGCACTAAGGAAGAGGTGAGTCAGGCAAATGCCCGGGATCCTTTGGCAGTGGGCTTTACCCTGGGAGCCTATGCCGACCTCTTGGCCGCTTTGGTAAGGGTTAATGAATATGCGGAAATCAAAAAGCTGAAGGATATTCCCTGCTTTATTTTTTCCGGCGGTGCAGATCCGGTGGGAGAATACGGCAAGGGTCCGGCAAGTCTTTATGCTATGCTAAAGCAACTGGGGAATCCCAAGCTTAAACTTCATATTTTCCCCAAATTACGGCATGAAGTCTTGAATGAAGAGGTACGCCCGATTCTTTTACAGGAAATGACGGCGTTTATGGAAGAGGTAAGACAAGAACGTAACTAGGATAGAAGACAAGATTTTTACTAATTAAAATAAAGCGAATGAAAATACCGGGAAGGAGAGGAAATGGAGAAAAAAATACTCTATATCCATCGAAAAGATGTCGATAAAGTAAATAAGGTCCGGGGTGTGGCCATCATCCGAAAAATTCGGTTGCTGTCTGCACCGGAAGAGGAAATACTGAGTCTGCCGGAGGATGCGGAGCTTTTGAAATTCATCGGATTTTCCCCCAAGGAGGTGGGAGACTTTTTGACGGATTTAAAGAAGCTGGGAATCCGGGTGGATTTAAAATGTATGGAAACGGAGCATAATAGGGATTGGAGTCTTTTGCAGCTGTATAAGGAGCTGGAGGAAGAGCACCGGTATATGACCGCAAGAAGACAAGAGCAGCAGAACGAGGAAAAGTCTTCTTAAGAGAACGATTTTAAATAAGAAAAAGTCTTCTTAAATACAAGAGAACTATTCTTGAATAAGAAAAAGGGAGAAGCTATGCAGGAAGAGCAGGATAAGAAAAAGAGCAGTCGGAAGAAGCCCCAAAGCTTTTTGGGAGAGCTTTTTGAGTGGGTGAAGATTCTTTTGGTGGCGGGAATCGCCGCATTTTTACTGAACAATTATGTGATTGCCAATTCCACCATTCCCACAGGGTCTATGGAAAATACCATTATGGCGGGGAGCCGCGTTTTCGGTTCCCGGCTTCATTACCGTTTCGGCCAAGTGGAAAGAGGGGATGTAGCCATCTTTTTGTATGGCTACCAATGCCGAAACGACCATCAAATTTACCGGGAAAACGATAAGGGAGTCTGCCCCTATGACGGCCGGGAGGATAAGAGAAACCAGGTCATTTACTATGTAAAGAGAGTCATCGGTATGCCGGGAGACCATGTGGAAGTAAAGAAGACCGGAGAGGTGGATGCCAGCATGATTAAGAAGCTGGCGGTACAGTCTTCTTCCGGAAAGGTGCCGGTGGGTACCGTATACATCAATGGAAAAGCCATTACGGAAAGTTATCTGCCGGAGCCCATGATTGTGGATGGCAACCAATTCCCGGAGGTAGATGTGACCGTTCCGGAGGGCTGCTATTTTATGATGGGAGACAATAGAAACAATTCTGCGGATGCTCGTTTCTGGGGAGAAAACCAGTTTGTAAAGCGGGAGAAAATGTTGGCTAAGGTATACATTTGCTATTGGCCTTTAAATCGCGCAGGATTCATCCATTAAGTCGAAACAGACAGGAGAGTAAAAAAGCGGTGAAATCCCGCTTTTTTTCACATTTTCAACACAGGAACACAGTAGAATCTTAAAAAACGCATTGAAGGAGGTGTCTTTATGGGAAAGACAGAGGGACAGAAGTTAGAAGAGAAGTTGTGTTTTAAGCCTCAGCATATCGCGAAGGAAAGACCGGAGGATTTGCAGAAGGCCATGGATTTTGCGGAGGGCTACAAGACCTTCTTAGACCGGTCCAAGATTGAAAGAGAATGCGTAAAGTACAGCGAGGAGCTGGCGAAGAAGGCGGGCTACAAGGAATTTGCAAGAGGCGTGAAGTATAAGACCGGAGATAAGCTGTACTTTATCAACAGAGGCAAGAACATTTTCCTGGTAACCATGGGAAAGAAGCCCTTGGATCAGGGAATTCATTTTAATATCGCCCACATTGATTCTCCCAGAATCGACTTAAAGCCCAATCCGCTTTATGAGCAGGAAGAGCTTTCCTACTTTAAAACCCACTATTATGGGGGAATCAAGAAGTACCAGTGGAGTACCATTCCTCTGGCTCTTCACGGAAGAGTAATGTTCCGGGATGGCAAGCATGTTGATTTTGACCTTGGAGAGAAGGAAGGAGATCCTATCCTGGTGATTACCGACCTGCTTCCCCACCTTTCCAAGAAGCAGGACGACCGTAAGTTAAGTGACGGTATCCGGGGAGAGGAGTTAAATATCCTTTTGGGCTCTACCCCCGTTGATGAAAAGGAAGTAAAGGAAGCTTTTAAGCTGAAGATTCTTTCCATTCTTCATGAGCAGTATGGCATGGTAGAGCAGGACTTTATGCGGGCTGAGCTTACCCTGGTTCCTGCACAGAAGGCTTGCGATGTGGGACTGGATCGTTCCATGGTAGGCGCTTACGG
>CALIEL010000350.1 GCA_938022235.1 Oribacterium parvum | reverse complement strand
GGTGCTTCCGTTTTATTATTTAGTTGTGATGTAACATATGTATTGTAATCCTACAACTAAAACGTCAATTATTTCCCTGCATTTCTTGACGAACCGTGGGAAAAACTATACACTAAAACCATATTTGTCCTCATTTATGAGAAGATTGTCTTCGTAGAAAGGAAGCAAAGCTATGAAAATTTATAATACCATGTCGAAGCAAAAAGAAGAGTTTGTCCCCATTGAAGAGGGGAAGATTCGGATGTATGTCTGCGGCCCTACGGTTTATAATTTAATTCATATCGGAAATGCCCGTCCTATGATTGTATTCGACACCTTCCGTCGTTTTATGGAATATAAGGGCTATAAGGTTTGCTATGTCTCCAACTACACGGATGTGGACGACAAGATTATTAAGACTGCCATGGATGAAGGTACAGATTGCTCTTCCATCACCGAGCGCTATATTTCCGAAGTGGAAAAGGACATGTCGGATCTGAATATTATGGAGGCTACCGCCCATCCCAAGGCAACGGAAGAAATTCAGGGAATGGTGAATCTTATTGATGTGCTGGTAAAGAAGGGCTTTGCTTATCCGGTGGACGGTACGGTGTACTATGACACCACTGCCTTTCCTTCCTATGGAAAGTTGTCTCATAAGAATATGGAGGATCTTCGTTCCGGTCTTCGTGAGTTGAAGGTCTCCGGAGAAGAGGAGAAGAAAAGCCCCACGGACTTCGTACTTTGGAAGCCCAAGAAGATGGGAGAGCCTTACTGGAATTCCCCATGGAGCGAGGGACGTCCGGGCTGGCATACCGAGTGCTGTGTTATGGCGCCGAAATATTGCGGGGGTGCTTTGGATATTCATGCCGGCGGAGAGGACCTTGTTTTCCCTCATCATGAAAATGAGATTGCCCAGTACGAGGCGGCTCACGGCGAGCAATTTGCCCGTTACTGGATGCACAATGCTTTTATCAACATTGACAATAAGAAGATGTCCAAGTCCCTGGGGAATTTCTTTACCGTAAGGGATGTTACATCCCAGTTTGATCCTATGGTGCTTCGTTTCTATATGCTTTCCGCTCATTATCGTAGTCCACTGAATTTCTCCAAGGACTTAATGGAAGCTGCTAAGACTTCTTTGGGAAGAATTCTTACCGCGATTTGGCGTTTGCAGGATTTGATCCCCCGTTTGGAGGAGAAGACATTTTCCAAGGAGGAAGAGGAAAATGTGAAAACTGCCGAAAGCTATGAAGCAATTTTCTCCGAGAAGATGGAAGACGACTTAAATACAGCGGATGCGATTACCCAGATTTTTGAGCTGGTACGTCTTGCCAATGCCACTGTAGAGGAGCATTCCTCCAAGGCCTACGGAGAAGCTTTGTTACAGAAGCTGGAAACCTTGATGGGAGTTCTTGGTATTCGTACCGAGAAGAAAGAAGAGGAGCTTGGCGCCAAGGTGGAAGCTTTGATTCAGCAAAGACAGGATGCCAGAAAGAACAAGGATTTTGCTAAAGCGGATCAGATTCGTGACGAGCTTTTGGCCATGGGTATTCAGTTGAAGGATACAAGAAACGGTGTGGAATGGCAGAAGATTTAATGGCAGAAAGTTTAGAGAATCTAAGCATTCAGGAGAGCGACATGGAGAGTCGAAGCGTTAAGGAGCAAGGCTCTTCAGGGATACAAACCGAATGTGCTATGACAGCGGAACTTTTGCAGAATACATTATCCATCGAGCAACAAGTTATTAACGATGAAGCTCCGAACTTATCCCCTTTGGCTTTAGCTTATGTTGGGGACTCCATCTATGATTTTCGGGTGCGAGATTACCTTTGCAGAAGATATCAGGAAAACCTGAATCGGGTAAACAGCAGAAAGACCAAGTTGGTTTGTGCCAAGGCTCAGTCGGATTTGATGGGATATTTAATAGAAGAAAAGCTTTTAACGGAAGAGGAGCTTTCCGTATATCGAAGAGCCAGAAATCATAAGTCCCAAAGCCATTCCAAAAACTCCAGCATTACGGACTATCGGAGAGCCACCGGATTTGAGGCATTTTTAGGCTATCTTTATTATGCCGGAAAGATTTCCAGACTGATTAGCCTGGTGGAGAAGGGCTTGGAGCATTTACTGGCAGAGAATGAAGCCAATGAATAAGTAAAGCTATAAAGAAAGCTATAAAGAAAGCCATATAGAAAAGCTATATAGAAAAGCACTTATAAAGTGTCAGAGCATAGAAATAGGAAGTAGTAGGAAAGAGGAAGAGGATGAGAGAAGAGGGATATACCCTAATCGGCAGAAACCCGGTGCTGGAGGCCTTTCGTGCCGGAAAGACCATTGACCGCCTGTTTATTCAGGATGGTTTAAAGGACGGCCCTATTTTAAGCATTCTTCGAGAGGCGAAGAAGCAGGATTTGGTGATTGACTTTGTGAAGAAATCCCGTTTGGATGAGATGTCCTCCGGAGAAACGCACCAGGGCGTTATTGCTTATCTTTCCGCCTATGAATATGCACCCTTGGAGGATTTATTACAGGTGGCGAAGGATAAGGGCGAAGCGCCTTTTTTCTTTCTGTTGGATGGAATCGAGGATCCCCATAATCTGGGGGCGATGATTCGTACCGCAAATCTTGCGGGAGCCCATGGGGTAATTATTCCGAAAAGAAGAGCGGTAGGCCTAACCGCAACTGTAGCCAGAACTAGCGCCGGAGCCCTGAATTATACCAAGGTTTGTAAGGTGACCAATCTGGTGCAGACCATGGAAGAGCTGAAGAAGGAAGGGATGTGGTTTGTCTGCGGAGACATGCGTGGGGAAAGCATGTATAAGCTGAACCTGACCGGCTCCATCGGCTTGGTACTGGGAAATGAAGGGGAAGGAGTTTCTCGTCTGGTAAAGGAAACTTGCGATATGCAGGCCTCTATTCCCATGAAGGGAGAGTTGGACTCCCTCAATGCTTCCGTGGCCTGCGGCGTTTTGGCCTATGAAATTGTAAGACAGAGGCTGTTGCAAAATGGATAAAGTTAAGGCAACCTGGAAAATTCATGAAAAGCTTTGGTTTTTTGCCCTCCTGATATTTTCGGGGGGCTTTTATGGTGGATACACTTACAGTCTTAGAGGACAGGTATTTGCCAATGCCCAGACGGCCAATCTTGTCATCATGATGTTGTCTTTGGGAAAGGGAAAATGGGGGAGAGCCCTGTATTCTTTGGCTCCCTTTACCGCCTATATGGTAGGTGTGATTTTATCGGAGTATATTGGGCAAAATCATAAAAATCTAAAGAAGCGAGATTTTGAAGAGAAAATTCTCCTTTTTGAGTCGCTGGTTTGCTTCCTTGTGGGGCTGATGCCGGCGAGTTGGCCGGATCAGTTATGTCAATTAAGCTTAAGCTTTATCTGTGCCATGCAGTTCAATATTTTCCGAAAAGCGGAGGGAATTCCCATGGCCACCACCTTCTGCACCAACCATATCCGACAAATGGGAAGTCATCTTACCCAAGCCTTATTTTTCAAAAATGAAGAATCCGCCAGACTTGCGAAGAGACACGGCCTGATGATTCTTGCCTTTGCTTCCGGTGTTTTGGCGGCGGTGCTTTTGTCAAAGGTTTTCGGACTTTACTGCATTTTCGGAATGACGATATTGCATCTCTTTCTCTGGGGCAAACTGCATTTGGACAATAAAAGCTATGAAGAGAGAGCAAAAAAGCTAAAGGAAGAACAAGGCAGATAAAAGAAAAGGAAGAAGGAGAAAGTGGGAGCCAATGAGCGCTTGTAGAGAAGAAAATTGTTGGGAAATTGACGGAAGAACCGGACTTTTTGGCCTTTTGGGCAGTCCGGTGGAGCATAGCCTTTCTCCTGCCATGCATAACGAAGCCTTCCGCTTGTTGGGAATCAATGCCCGCTATCTTGCCTTTGATTTACAAAAGGAGGATTTACCGGGCGCATTACCCGTTTTTCGGAAAATGAAGCTGCAAGGCTGTAACCTCACCATGCCCTTAAAGGAGGCGGTGATTCCCCTTTGTGACAGCATTTCCAAGGAAGCAAGACTTGCCCATTCGGTAAATACCTTGGTCTTCCGGAATAATGGAGAGATTGAGGGACACAGTACCGATGGTAAAGGCTTTTTTCGGGGCTTGGAAGCAAAGGGACTTGCTTTAAAAGGAAAGAAGCTCAGTCTTTTAGGATTAGGAGGTGCCGGAAAGGCCATCCTTAGCTATGGAATCGGAACAGAGCTTTCGGAAATAGAAGTATTGGTTCGAGAAGCAAGTAAGGGAAAGTACGAAGACTTTGTAAAACGATGCGAAAAGGAATCCGGAAGAAAGATTTCTTTAAAAAGTCTGGAAAGGGATTTGGAAGAAGCCTGCGGGAGCAGTGATATCCTTGTGAATGCCAGCTCCGTAGGCATGAAAGAGGATTGTTCCCTGGTAGAGGATAGTCGCTGGCTTCATAAGGGACTATTTGTAGCAGACTGCATTTACCATCCCTTGGAAACTAAGCTTTTACAGCAGGCAAAGGAGCAGGGATTATCTTATATGAACGGCTTACCCA
>CALIEL010000349.1 GCA_938022235.1 Oribacterium parvum | reverse complement strand
CAGGTTATGGTAAAGGATAAGAGATATCCGGGAAGAGGATATTTTGAGTATGGTCGCTTAAGCTATAACGACCATGGAGTCGTTATCTTTACCGTAACAGAGCCCGGCGCAACAAAGAAGTATACACTCCGTGACAATGCCGACATTTCCCAAACGAATCAGCTGGACTTAGAAGCTGCCTTTGGAGATAACATTGTAGGGCTTCAGTTTAAACAGGATTCCCCCTATTATAAGACAAGCTTTGATGCAGCATTCACCATAAAGGTAACCCCTCAGCCTGCTATGCGGACCTTCATTGCCAATACCATGGCTAATGGAGGCGAGTATAACATGAACTTCCTGGCAGGTGGTGCTGTAGGAGAAGTCCGTCAATTAGGAACAGCTGTTATTGAAGAGAGGGCGGGAAAATACTTGGCTTAAATAGGCTACGGTTTAGAGCCCTTAAACATTAACTCGGAGCTGGTAAAGCAAAACAAACCTTATGTGGACCATCCAGAGCGTAGCGAGCAAAGCATGGATGTTATTGCCTGGGGAATTAACTGGGGAACCTTCCCTACCAGCTTACAGGGGGATGATTTTACCAAGCCTTATGTGTTAAAATCCGGAATTATCTATGATCTGCTTCCTGCAGGAACCTATGTGGACGAAAGCTCTATCGTTCTGGGAACCTGGGATGCGGCGGACACTCCACCGGAAAGTAAAAAATTTGTCAAGGGGAAGGACTATACCGTAGAGTTTAAGAAGAACTGGAAAGGCTCCGGTCAGACCATGATGATTATTAAGTTAACCATTCCGGATGATGCAGAGCATCGTTTTTGGAATAAACAATATAATCGAAGCGGTTGGAAGCTAAACTATACCCTTTGGAACCCTTACACCAATATCGTGGATCGGGGAAGAACAGCAAAAAACACCCTGGGCTTTGTCAATACTGACGAGAATACCGTTTGGAAGCCAAACTATAAACCGAATACTCTCGATAATAAAGCGGAGAAAATTGGCTATTACAAAGGCCTTGCCGAGGAGGCTTTAACACAGAACAGTAAATATACCACCTCCGTAACGGAACTGAATATGCCCTACGGCCCGGTAACGGTACTGGAGGCAAGATTCAGCAATACGGTTTCTACGGAGATTGATCCCCGTTATTTAAGTACTAATGTAAGCTATATGGGAGATCCTTATACCCATAGACTGATGTATCAGGCTTCTGATAACAGCAGAACAACGGATTTGGTCATTTATGATATCTTGGGAGAGAAAAAGGATAGAAACGGAGACTTTAACGGTGTAGACATCAACAGTCTCTTGAGTAAGCGTTCCTTTAAGGACAATGCCAATAACCCGGATACCTTAAAGCCCAGGGTTTTTTACTCTTACAAGCTTCCTGAAAAAGCTGAAAGGGATTTAGGGAAGGCCCTTCATGACCCGGATTACAACAATGATACGAATCCAAACAATCCGAAGAATGGCAAGAGTATTTGGCATGAATGGAACTACGAAGATGAAACACAAAATATCGGCGTAGAAAAAGATAAAATTGTGGCTCTGGCCTTTGACCTTCGAAGCACTATAGGCGAGAAGCCCTTCATTTTAGATAAGAAGGGATTGCTGATTGCCAATGTCAATATGCTGGCCCACACGGATATGGATAAGGTTCCTGTTGTAAATACCAATCTGGCATACCGTGTAGCTACCTTATTCCCGGGAAATGATATTCCTCAGAATGTGGCACCGGATATTGTAGAAGGCAGCAGCAGCCATAGACTGGTAGAGCCGGTAGTCTTTAAGCTTCCTGTAAAGAAGATTTTGGAAGTCCCTAAGGCATTAGCTACGCAAGCTCCCGATATTCGCGGAAAATTCACCTTCACAATCAGTGGAGAAAATAAGGCTCCTTTACTGGATGAAAAGGGAAACTCTATCACTACAGTATTGAAGAACCCGGATAAGGACGGCGGAACGGTAGAATTTGGAAACATTCGCCTGATGAGACCCGGAACCTATACTTATAAAATTAATGAGCATGGAGCGAGTGTGGGCGGTGTAACCAGCAAGGATATGGGAGATAAATATATCACCATTACCGTTACTGATCCGGATCACAAGAAGATGGTTTCTGACCTACGGTTTAACAATGGCAATCCTTTGAGTTTTGTCAATGTTTTCGGAGAAGAAATCATTGAACCGGAAATTAAGGTGCAAAAGTTCTTAAGCGCTACGGCAGGAATTAAGAAGCCGGATATCAGTAATGCATTTACTTTTACCTTAAAGAGTAAAAATGGAGCACCTATGCCGCTAGAGGCAGGTACTTCCGACAGTTTAAGTAAGACAAATCCTGATGCCATCGGAGGAGAGGTTAACTTCGGAAGAGTTAAGATTGCGGCTGAAGGGGATTATGAGTATACAATAACAGAAAGCGGTTTATTCCCCGGAGTAAACAACGATCCTCGTGCCACCAGAAATGTTACTATTAAAGTTCGTCGTCTTGATGGTAAACTCTATGCCTTGGTAGGAGGAGACGACTTTAACTATACCAATGTCTTTACGCCTACACCGGCACAGGGACAGGTGGAGCTGGGTAAGAAGATTTCCGGAAGAAAGCCTTCTCAGGCAGACCCTTTCCGCTTTGTTTTACGGACAGAGACCATGGAAATTAGTTCCAACTCCGTATACTGGTCAGATAAGAGAGAGGACCCAAGCTTTGATGAAAATGAAATCCTCCTGAATAACGGTAAGGGAAACGATACTTTCGAGGAGTATCTGGATCCGGATAACAACCTTATTAGGAGTAAGAAAATCGTGAGCAACTCCGATTTGGAAGAGGGTGTTTTATACGGCTCCAGTGGCCTTATTACCGAGGTAAAGCCTTCCTTAAGATCTATGCCTAAGGGACTTTTCCAGCCAATGCCGGAGGGCAGCCAGTCTGAAACGGAGATGGTGGTGATTTCCGGAGAAGGACATACGGAATTTGCTCCCATTACCTTCCATGTTCCCGGAAAATACGTGTACACGGTGGAGGAATTAAAGGATGGACTCAGAGGCTATACCTATGACAAATCCCTTTATAAAGTAGTCTTTACGGTAAGTCAGCTTGCTGAAAATAAAGAGGAATTGGTAGTGACTCGTAAGATTTATAAGGATGGTGTAGAGGTATCTGAGATTCTTTTTGATAACCTATACAATCCAAGGAATCCGGGTGGCGGAGGTGGTGGAACACCAAGTAGACCTTCCTTCCCTGCACCGAATACCCCGGGAGGCCCCGGAGAACCGCCGGTAGAGCCTGAGAAGCC
>CALIEL010000348.1 GCA_938022235.1 Oribacterium parvum | reverse complement strand
TGGAAGTCTCTATCTGAATGGAGATTCCGCTTACGAGCTGTTCTATTTCAGTGAAAAGGCGGTTCGTGCCCATGCTTCTTTATTAAATACGGTGCAGGCCATGTTTCCCAAGGTGAAGCTTAGTGCCATGATTGTGCCCAACTCCTTTGGCGTGATCTTGGATCCGAAGGTGCAGGAAAAGCTGGCCTCCTCCGGCATGGATCAGGCCATTGCCTACAGCTATAGCCTGATGGATAAAAGAGTCAATACGGTCAATGTTTTTGATGCCCTTTCCGCACACAAAAAGGAATACATCTATTTTCGCACGGATCATCACTGGACTCAGCTTGGGGCTTATTATGCCTATCAGGAATATTGCAAAAGTATGGGCTACAGCACCAAGCCTTTGTCTGACTATCAAAAGCTGGATTTTCCGGAATTTTACGGAACCTTTTACTTCTTTATGAATCGTCCGGAAAGTTTGAAGGGGCATCCCGACCAGGTAACGGCTTATCAGGGAAGCATGAATACCATGCAATATACCGATAGCAAGGGAAATCTTCAGGAAGGAAAGCTGATAAATGATGCCAGCCAAATGCTTCCCGGCAATAAATACAACTGTTTTATGCTGGGAGACCATGGCTATGTGGAAATCCATAATGAAGGGGCTCCCCGGAAGAAGAGCATTTTGGTCTTAAAGGATTCCTACGGAAATGCCTTTGTGCCCCTTTTGGCACAGGATTATCGGGATGTTTATGTGGTGGACTACCGGCATTATCAGGGAAATGCGTCCTCCCTGATCAGGGAAAAAGGCATTGAAGAAATTTTATTCCTGAATAACATTATGGGAATCGGAGAAAGCCTCTCTCAGAAAATGTTGGCGGTGTTTCAGTAGATATAGAGCTTGCCCGGAGATGGTTTCGAAGTCGGCACCGGAGACATTTTAAAGCCGGTGCCGGAGACCTTTTGAAGCCGAACCGGGAAATAGTTCTCATTGACACAAGTATTTCTATCCCTTAAAATAAGCTTGTTAAAAGGTTGAATATGGTAACAGAGAGATTTTTGCAAGGGTTTTTTGGCGTGGCCAACCCTGCTTTGCTTCACATATTTGTACATTAACAAAAGAATAGTGAAGGAGGTACAGACATTGAACCCATTGGGAATCGCCATCATTGTGATTGTGGCGGCAGTGGTGGGGGCAATCATGTTCATCCTTGGACAGAATAAAGAAAGAACCAATTATGCTCGGAAGGTAGGAACAGCTGAGGAAAAGTCCAGGGAGATTATTGATGATGCCATTCGCACTGCGGAGAACAAGAAGAGAGAAGCATTACTAGAAGCAAAAGAAGAAGCACTGAAGGCTAAGAATGAGCTGGATAAGGAAATTAAGGACCGTAGAAGAGAAATTTCCGACCTTGAGAAGAGAATTTTGAAAAGGGAAGAAAGCTCCGAGAAGAAAGCGGCAAACTTAGAGAAGAAGGAATCGGATCTTCAGAGAAAAGAGGAAGGATTACAGACCAGGGAAGGGGAAATCGAACAGCTTCATAGCCAGAAGCTGATTGAGCTGGAAAGAGTTTCCGGCTTAACCAAGGATCAGGCCAGACAGGAATTGTTGCATTCCGTAGAGGAAAGTATTAAGCACGATACCGCTTTATATATTCGGGAATATGAGGCCAGAGCCAAGGAAGAGGCGGAGAAAACCGCCAGAGAATATATCGTAGAGGCTATTCAGCGTTGTGCGGCAGACCAGGTAACAGAGTCTACCGTTTCCGTTGTACAGCTTCCCAACGATGAAATGAAGGGAAGAATCATCGGTCGTGAGGGTAGAAATATCCGCACTTTAGAGCAACTGACCGGAGTGGAGTTGATTATCGACGATACACCGGAGGCAGTGGTGCTGTCCGGTTTCGACCCGATTCGTAGAGAAGTAGCCAGAATTGCACTGGAAAAGCTTATTGTAGACGGCAGAATTCACCCTGCTCGCATTGAAGAGGTGGTGGAGAAGAGTCGTAAGGAAGTGCACGACAGCATTAAGGAAGAGGGAGAGTCTACTCTCCTGGAACTGGGGGTTCACGGTGTGCATCCGGAGCTGGTGTTCCTTTTGGGAAGAATGAAGTTCCGTACATCCTTTGGACAGAACGCTTTACAGCATTCGATAGAAGTAGCACAGATTTCCGGCCTTTTGGCGCAGGAGCTGGGCTTGGATGTTCGTATGGCTAAGCGTGCCGGTCTTCTCCATGATATTGGAAAGGCCATTGACCATGAAGTAGAAGGAACCCATGTGGATCTTGGTATTGAACTTTGTCAGAAATACCATGAGCCCGAACCCGTTATCAATGCTGTGGCATCTCACCACGGCGGAACGGAGCCCACATCCTTGACTTCCTTCATCGTGGCGGCAGCGGATGCCATTTCCGCAGCAAGACCGGGAGCCAGAAGAAAGGCTTTGGAGACCTATACCAACCGTTTGAAGGAATTGGAAGAGATTGCCAACTCTTATCACGGAGTAGAGAAATCCTTTGCGGTACAGGCGGGACGAGAGGTTCGCATTATGGTAGTTCCGGAAGAAGTGAGTGATGACGATATGACCATTATGGCCAGAAACATTTCTCAGCAGATTCAGGAGCAGATGCAGTATCCCGGCGTGATTAAGGTAAACATCATCAGAGAGTCAAGAGCGGTAGATTACGCGAAATAAGGCTTCGGCACAGGGTTCAAAAGAGCTTTGTGCCGTTTCTTTGATTTTCCGAAAGTGAAGCAATCCGCTATTTTCCTTAGGCGGATTTGTATAGAGAAGTAACGAGTTTAGGAGAAATTTGTCTTATCCTAAGAAGTAAGGATTTTAAGAGAAATTTGTCTTATCCTAAGAAGTTCTTTCAATATTTTTTCTGATTCTCCACAGAATTTTTGTTAAAATTTCGGAGAGAAACAGAAGGGATAAGAAAGACATTTTTGCTAAGTTAACGGACATATTGTTGGAATATGAGGTTCAAGAATGGGAAGAGAGATAAGAGAAGGAGAAAGAGGACATAAGAGAGGAAAGAAGAAATCCTCTGCCTTTCGCTTTATCCGGAGGCTGTTTCTGGGCAGTGTTTTGTTTCTGTTTGTGCTTTCTGTATTGGGCTATGTGATTTTTATCCGTCCGGAGGTGAATCGTCTTCGGGGGATTGCCTATGACAAGCTGGCAGGCAGCAATTTAAAGGATTTAACCAAAAGAGCGGATACGGTGGTGTTTGATACTGACGGACAACAGCTTGGTACCATCAATGCCGGGCATTTTGTGTACGATAAAATCGAAGACATTTCCCCGAATCTGCAAAATGCCTACATCGCCCAGGAGGATAGAAATTTTAAAACCCACCACGGAGTGGACTATAAAGCCACCCTTCGTGCGGTTTTTCAGCTGGTTAAAAATCGGGGAAGAATCACCCAGGGCGGTTCTACCATTACCCAGCAGGTGGTGAAGAATACCTATCTGAGCCAGGAAAAAACCTTTACCAGAAAGATTGTAGAAATCATGTTGGCGCAAGAGCTGGAGAAGATGTACAGCAAGGCCGACATTATGGAGATTTACTGTAATACCAACTTCTACGGAAACAACTGTTACGGTGTGGAAGCGGCCAGCCAGTATTACTTCGAAAAGCCTGCAAAGGACTTAACGGTGGAAGAGGCGGCTATGTTGGCGGGGATTTCCAACGCACCTTCCCGATATGAACCGGTGCGCCACCCGGATTTGGCTTTAAAGAAGCGAAATCAGGTTTTAAAGTCTATGGAGACAGTGGGCTATATTACAGAGGCGGAATATGAAGAGGCCATTGGAAAGCCTTTACAGATTTCCCAAAATGTGCAGAAGGGTACGGATGAGGACTATATGAACTCCTATGCCCTCTATGCGGCTACCATCCGTATGATGGAGGTCAATAAATTCCCCTTTACCTATCATTTTGAAACCCAGGCGGATAAGGAAGCTTATCAGGATCAGTACGAGGAACAGTACAACTTTTACAATCGGGAGCTTCGTGCAGGAGGATATAAAATCTATACCTCTCTGGATCCTAAAATCCAAAATATTTTACAGGAAACGCTGGACAAGGGACTGTCCAAGTTCCAGGAGGTGCAGGAAAACGGAAAGCTTTCCATGCAGGGTGCCGGCGTAATCATTGACAATAAAACAGGCTATGTGGTGGCTACCGTTGGAGGAAGAGGCACCGAGGACAAATATAACCGTGCTTACTTAAGCTATCGTCAGCCCGGTTCCGCCATCAAGCCTTTGCTGGATTATGCACCGGCTTTGGATCTTGGAGAGTACAATGCGGCTTCCGTTATTGACGATCACAAATTTGAAGATGGACCCTCGAATTCCGGTGACCACTACTACGGGGCGGTGACCATGAGAGAGGCGGCCAACCGTTCCTTGAATACGGTGGCTTGGCAGATTTTGGACGGTATCGGTATTCAGAACGGTTTGGATTATTTGGAGAAAATGCATTTTTCCGGAATCAGCGTGAAGGATAACGATGCCTTGGCGGTTTCCATCGGCGGTTTCACCAACGGTCTTCGTGTGGTGGATATGGCAAAGGGCTATTCCACCCTGGCCAATGGAGGCGTATACAGTAATAAAACCTGCATTATCAAGATTGAATCCGATAAGGACGGCGTAGTTGCAGACGAGAAGACCATCCAGAATACTCAGGTTTTCCGCGAAGATACCGCCTTTATTATGACGGACATTTTGAAGGGAACCATGAATACGGAGTATGGTACCGGTCGCGGTTTACAGCTGAAAAACAAGATGCCGGCAGCAGGCAAAACCGGAACCAGTAACGGTTCCAAGGATACCTGGTTCTGCGGCTATACCAAATATTACAGTGCGGCCATCTGGGTAGGTCATGATATGCCTGTGGAAATGCCGGGAATCTACGGTGCCACCTATGCCGGAAAAATCTGGAAAAACACCATGGATATACTTCATGAGGGTCTGGAGCCGGAGGATTGGGAAGTGCCGGATACCGTAGTCAAAGAGGCGGATGAAAAGTCCGGCATTACAGACTACGTTTCAAAGACCGCAAAGCAAAGAGGCGAAGAGAATCGGAAGAAGAAGGCGGAAAAGGAAACCAAGGCACAGATAGAGAAGGACATCAAGACCTATGAGGCTATGAAGATTCAGAAGCTGGAGGATGTCTTTACCGCCAGAACCCTTTTCGGAAAAATCCGGGATTCCTTAAATGATATTACGGATGAAAAATTCAAAAAGGAATATCAGGAGCGACTTTTTACAAAGCAAAAAGAGTTCCTGGTGATTGAGGATAAATGGAAAGACGAGATTGATGCTTACATTGCCAAGAAGGAAGAAGAATCCAGAGTACAGGAATCTATAGCGGAAAGTAAGGCAAAGGAAGCGGAGGAAAAGGCGCAGAAGAATGCCAAGCGAGAGTCCTTCTTATCCGCTCTGACCGGTTTACAGAGCTTAGAGTATAGAGACGGAGATACAGAGGCATTGATTAATGATGCTATCGAACGGTTGCAGGAGCTGAACGGTAGTGAAGACTATTACAGCTTGAGTCAACAGCTGGATGCGGCAATTCGCCGTGTTCGAAGCCTGCCCAAGAAGGAAGAAGAAACGCTGGAGAGTAAGAGTGGAGAAGGCTCTCCCTTCTATAGCGGCCCCGGACCGGGAAATTACCTGGGAGAGCGAGACAGCAACAACGGCCCGGGAGTAAGCCCATAGAGGGTTCTACGAAGGAACCGATTCGGGAGTAAGCCCATAGAGGAATCTACGAAGGAACCGATCCGGGAGGAGTTCTTAGGAAGGAAAATGGTTTATGGCAATAGGGAAAATTCATCCGGCTTGCAAACAGTATTTATGGGGAGGAGAAAAGCTAATCAGGGAATACGGGATATCCTCTCCTAAGACTCCCCTTGCGGAAGCTTGGGTGCTTTCCGCCCATCCGGATGGAGACAGTCGAATCAGCTTTTCCGACGAGTCGCGTTTTTCTGAAGGAGCGGCATCTTCTGAAGGGGCGAAGTCTTCTGAAGGAACGGAATCTTCAGAAGGAAGATTTTTTTTCGAAGGAACGACATCTTCTGAAGGGGGATTTTTTTCTGAAGGAGATAGTTGTTCCCATGGAGAAAGCTTTGCCGATTACCTTAAATCCCATCCTGAAGCAGCGGGTAGTTTGGGTAAAGCCTTTCCTTTTTTCCCAACACTGATTAAACTGATTGATGCGAAGAAAGCCCTGTCCATTCAAGTGCATCCCGATGACAGCTTTGCTTTATCCCGGGAAGGGCAATACGGCAAAACGGAGATGTGGATCGTCTTGGAACGGGAGGAAGGCGCTTTTCTTTATTTCGGCTTTCAAAAAGACTATACGGAAGAAGAAATCCGAAGAGCGATAGAGGAGGAAAACTTTCCTTCTCTTCTTTGTAAGGTGATGGTAGAACCGGGGGATGTATTTTTCATCCCGGCAGGAACCGTGCATGCCATCGGAGCCGGTATCCTGCTTGCGGAAGTACAGCAAAACTCCAACCTGACCTACAGAGTTTACGATTACGGCAGAAAAGACGCCCAAGGAAATACCAGAGAACTGCATGTGGAGAAGGCTTTGGAGGTGATGGACCGAAAACAGCTTTCCTCTTATAGGCAAGAAGCATTTAAAAAGCAAGGAACAAAGGCGGTAGAAGAAGACGCGGTAGGAAAAAGCACGGAAGGAAAAGACGTGGCAGGAAAAAACGTCTACCTGGAACGAATCGGTTCTTGTGAATATTTTACAGTGGACAGACTTTTCTTAGAGGACAATGCTTTCTATAGCGGAAAACTGACAAAAGAGAGTTTCCTTTCCCTCTTGGTTTTGGAGGGGGAGGGGGTACTTACAGAAGAAACTAAGCGCTGTGAGGACATGCATCAGGAAAGTTCTAGGGAGTATAAACAGGAAAAAAGCTCTTTCGCGGGGAAAAAGGAACAACGATTTGTGAAAAAGGGAGAAAGCTATTTCCTCCCTGCAGAAGAGGGGCAGTGGTCGTTGAAGGGGACAGGAAAGTTTTTATTGACTTTCCTTAGCGAAAAGGACTGCGTCCGGAAGGATTAAGCAGTTTAAAGCTAGTAACATTGAAGGAAAAAGCAATATTCAAGGGAAGGGAAAGAAAAGTATGAAAGCAATTTCTGTAAAGCAAATGAGTTTAGCAGCCATTATGACAGCGGTAAGCTGTATTTTATCGCCAATTTCCATTAATATCGGGCCGGTACCGATTTCCTTGGGAACCTTTGCGGTTTGCCTATCGGTAACGATTTTAGGAAGAAATCTGGGAATGCTTTCTTATCTTTTATATCTCTTGCTGGGCTTCATCGGCTTGCCGGTTTTCTCGAATTATGGAGCTGGTGTGGAAAAGCTTCTGGGACCCACAGGAGGCTATTTAATCGGAATGATTTTCCTTGCCTTTTTTGGCGGCTATGCTGTGGATCGTTTTTCCAAAAGTTTTATAAAGCAGTATCTGGGCTTGGCCATTGGTATTGTTCTCTGCTATTTACTGGGAACTTTATGGTTGGGGAAGGTTTTGTCTATGGATTTTGGAAAGGCCTTATCTGTAGGCGTGCTGCCCTTTATTCTTCCGGATGCCGTTAAGGTCTTTTTGGCACTGGCTTTGGGAAGAAAAATCAGAAGCAGACTGTCCTTTTTGCAGGCAGAATAAAATTTTGGGTTAGGGAGTAAGGATGGAAGGTCAATTTTCAAGAACCGAGCGATTGCTTGGGTCTGAGGCAGTGCAAAAGCTGAGTAAAGCGAAGGTAATTGTTTTCGGTATCGGCGGAGTGGGAGGCTATTGTGTAGAGTCCCTTGTGAGAAGCGGAGTCGGTCAAATCGATGTGGTGGATGATGATGTGGTTTGCTTAAGCAATTTGAACAGACAAATCATTGCCACAAGGGATACCGTAGGAAGAGCCAAGGTAGAGATTGCGGAGGAAAGGATTCATTCCATCAATCCGGACTGTAAAGTACGGGCTTTTCGCTGTTTTTATCTGCCGGAAACCAAGGACCGGTTTGACTTTTCCGCCTATGACTATGTGGTGGATGCAGTGGATACGGTGGCGGCAAAGCTGTCTTTGATTGAAGCGGCCAAGGAAGCCGGTGTACCGATTATTTCCGCCATGGGAGCAGGCAATAAGTTGAATCCCGTCGGATTTAAGGTGGCAGATCTGTATGAAACCAGGATTTGTCCTCTGGCCAAGGTAATGAGAAGAGAATGTAAAAAAAGAGGAATAGAAAGCCTGAAGGTGGTGTATTCCGAAGAAATGCCCAGAAAGCCCATAGAGCAAGCGGAAGAAGAGCAAACTGCTTCAGAGCTTCCCCACACTAAGCCAAGTGGGGCAGAATCAGAGATTCCGCAAACAAAGGAAGGCGGAGGAGAAGCAGAGCTTCCCAAAGCTAAGGGGAAACGGTCTATCCCTGGCTCCGTTGCCTTTGTCCCTCCTGTGGTCGGTTTAATTATGGGAGGAGAAATCATAAAGGATTTACTACAGTAATTCTCTGATTTGACGGGAAGTAGAGCATTATATTTTAGTTGAAACCGGAAAATCTTATGGCTTTTGGACTTATGATTTATCCCTTTAAAGACGAAAATCTTTAGATAGGATAAAGGAGTGGAAGGATGTCACTGAGAAAACCCAAGGATAAGGAACTGGAAAGCTATATAGAGAGCCATATCGAAGAAGCCATTGAAAAAGAGTGGATTCAGGTGTATTTGCAGACCAATATTCGAGGATTATCAAAGCGTGTCTGCGGAGCGGAAGCTCTATCCCGTTGGATAGATCCGGTATATGGGATGATTTCTCCGGGGGAGTTTATTCCCGTGCTGGAGAAAAAAAGAAAGATACATCTGCTGGATCGATATGTAATGGAAACAATATGTCGGGAGCTTGGAGAAAGAAGAAGGCGAGGACAGTTTATCGTACCTATTTCGATGAACTTTTCCCGTCTGGATTTTGATGTACCCACACTTCTTCAAGAGATGGAAGAAATCATGGAGAAGAATTCCTTGCCGAGAAATTATGTTCACATTGAAATTACGGAAAGTGCCGTAATGGATAATGAAGCCTATATGAAGGATACCGTCAGAGAATTACACAATCTGGGCTATAAGGTATGGATGGATGATTTCGGCTCAGGATATTCTTCTTTAAATCTCTTAAAAGAGTTTGAATTTGATACCTTCAAGATTGATATGCGTTTCCTCAGTGATATGGGGAAAAAGTCTCTTATTATCATTTCTTCCATTCTGTATATGGCGAAAGAAATCGGAATTCATACGGTAGCGGAAGGTGTGGAAACGGAAGAGCAATATCGTTTTTTGAAGGTGGCAGGTTGCGAAAGAATGCAGGGCTATTATTTTGCAAGACCTGAAGCCATGAAGGAGTGGTTTGCTTCCGCAAAAGAAAGCTGCGAAATGGAGACGGAAGAAGATTGCTACCTGTACGATGAAATCGGCTTTGTCAATATTATCAGTCCCGTGCCCTTTGATTTGGAACGCTCCGATTCTTCCCCCAGCATTCACGGCTTTGAAACAGGTCAGCCGGTGGCGGTTATGTCGGAGATTGATGGGGTATTAAAACACTTGAATTTTACCAAGCCATATCGAAAGAATCTTTTGGAGCTGGGCTATGAGGGAACGCATCAATTTCAGGATTTGTTAAATGACAGGTCCATTCTTTTTACGGATAAAATGCGGGATATTATGGATTTAGCCAGGAAATCCGGAAGAATTGAAGCCATGGATTTTTTGTCCGGGGGTATGCATTGTCAATTTCAGAGTAGATTGGTAGCCAGCAAAGGAAATAAAAATATCTTCTTGGTGCGCTTGGATATTCTGTCCAATATCAGAAGATTTCAAAAGAATAAGGAGTTTCAGGAGGCATTAAGCCCATTATATACCGTCTATGATATGGTTTTTGTTTTTGACTTAAAGGAGAATTTGTTAAATCCGGTTTATGTCAATGAAATCTATGAAGGGGTTCATGAGAGCAGCAATCTTCGGGGAGAAATCGAAAAGTTTGTGGAAAACAAAGTCTATCCGAAGGACAAGGAAGCCTGCTGGCAGTTCTTGAATCCTGATACTATGGCGAAAAGAGTGGAAAGTGCGGAGAAGGACTTTATTTTGGCGTATTTCAGGAGCAAAAATCGTAAGAACGAATATGTATGGAAGCGTTTCGTCTTAATTCGTTCTCATGAGCGCTCAAAGCAGGACAGGGTGATTTTCGGTATTCATACCTTGAATATGGATAAGGTATCTATGATGCATAAAGAAGATCAACAAATCTTTCAAGAGGGGGATTTTTTTGAACGCTAGAAATCTTTGTATGGGTGTAGAGTATTGATGTGTGTAAGTGTAGAGTATTATGTTTAAGTTCGGAGTAGTACCAATTTAGAAATAGGGGAACAGAGTAGGGGAAAGTTTTAAGAAAGGATAAAGAATGAGTGACAGGGCAGATTCATGGTTAAATCTGGATTATGACACCATTACGTTACGACTTGAAGAATTAGCATCCGCATTTCATGCCGTCAGTATTGTTAACCCGCGGAACAAAAAGGTGGTAAAGCTTTACCCAAACCGCGTAGAGGAACTACATTCGGTTTGTGATGCACGATGGAATCGAAGAGGAGATTGTAGGTTTTGTATTGTTGCGAAAGCCATGTCTACCAAGGGCAGGGCGGAGAAGTTTGAATTTATCGATGATGATATCTATTTTGTCATTGCCCAATATACGGAAATTGAAGGAGTGCCTTATGTTATTGAAATGGTGTCTTCCATGGAAGAATCCGCTTTAATGGGGGTTTCCGGAACCGGTGGGGTGATTGAAAAGATAGCTCATCTGGATATGGCTATTTATGCCGACAGTCTTACCAAGGCCTGGAACAGAAGATTTTACGATGAAAAGGTACAGGAAAAGCAGTATCAAGCCCTGGCCATGATTGATATTGATCATTTTAAAGATATAAATGACGGCTATGGTCACGCAGTGGGGGATTTGGCTTTGAGAACTTCTGCAGATTTGATTCAATCTTGTGTTCGAAGCTCGGATCAACTGATTCGTTATGGGGGAGATGAATTTATTCTTTGCTTTCCCAAAATCACAGAGGAGGCTTTCCGCAGAAAGCTTCAACGTATCCGTAAAAAGGTGGAGCAGCTGTGCTTCAAAGAATACCCGGATTTGCATATTACCTTAAGTATCGGGGGCTACTATGCGAAATCTATGGTGAAAAGCCTTATGCCTCTTGCGGATCATATGCTATATTCTGCAAAAAAACAAAGAAATACCGTGAAAATTGGCAAAACAGTGGTGCTGGGATAAAAAAATACTTATTTATTTTGAAAAAAAGGTCGAAAAAATACTGTTCAAAAAGGAAATAGCAAAAAAGAGAAGGAGAAACAATGGAGAATTTGATGGATAAAAGGAAAATGCTGTTTTTATTCCTGCCGTTACTTGTATTATTTGTTTATGACCGTATTGGAGATGTTGTAATCTTCATTATTCATAAAGCATTTGATGTATTTGCTGTAAGTGAGTCCTTTATCGATACCAGTGCTAGCTTTATCGATGCGACCACTGCTGTGGTTTTGTCGGTGATATGCTATCTGTTTTATCGTAAGGTCTTTCCAAGAAAGCAGGCAGAAGTAAGCCTACCGCTTTGGCAAAATATCCTCTTTGCCATTGTCATTGGATTCGGTGTAGGAGGATTGGCAACCATCTGGTTGAATTTTGCGGAGTTTGTGGGAAATAATATCCCGTTTTTAGGAAAAGAATCAGAAGCTTTTTCCACCCTTTACGATGATTTGGATCAGGGACCCTTTATCTGGACCTTCTTAGCCATCGTAGTAGTGGGACCGCTGGTAGAGGAGATTTTATTCCGCGGCATTATTTTTAGCAGCTTTGAAGAAGTAACGGATATTCTTTGGTTCCCTGCCGTGCTTTCCGGCGTGATGTTCGGTGTATGGCACGGAAGCTTTATTCAGGCCGTTTATACCGCTATGACCGGTATAGCCCTTGGTTATTTCATGAAGAAAAGTAGATCCTTGTTTTTCACTGTACTGGCCCATGGCGTGAATAATTTAAGCGGAACCTTGCCGCCATTTTTAGATACAGCTTTAGTCAACGGATTTATCAATATTATGTCTTATCTTTGCATTATTCCGATGTTTTGCATTTTTGCTTATCTTCACTTCCGGGGGAAGAAAGAAGCAGAATTAGATAATCCAGAGCTGTATACAGAAGAAGAGCCAGCTCCAGCAGAATAACAAAGGGAAGATAACGGAATAGAAAACCGGAGCCCTTGAAATAGAATAGAGCTAAAGGAAGGAAGAGCATAAGGAAGATGCCCAGCAGCATTTTCTTTCTGCCTTCCTTTTTTCTTTTCTTTTGTTCACGGTCAGAAAGGGAAGAAACAGGGGGAGAAGCCGGAGAAGAAAGAGAGGAAGAAGCTGAAGAAGAAACAGGAGAAGAAAGAGAGGGAGAATCCGGAGAAGAGGCAGAGGAAGAAGCAGGAGAGGCAATAATAGAAGGCAAATGAAGAGATGCCAGGAATCCTTTTTTCTTCGGAATGGTATTTGTTGCATCTGTATAGGAATGCTCTTCTTGGAAATGATCGGAATCTACAGCGGATTTTGTAGTAAACACAGGCGTTTCCTGCTCCTGTTTTTGGAAGGAAGAGCTGGAGCATTGGCATAAATCCAATTCCGTATAATTGGTTTCGGATTCTTCAGAGGATGGAGAAGCTGTTGTTTTTCCGCCGAAGGGCTTAGGATTGACTTGGGACGATTCTTTTTCACCGGAAAAAGCGTGGGATGAGGTCCGGGGACTTTTTTGCATGGTCTTGGAGGAGCTTATTGCCTTTTCTTCCGATTTTGGAACAAGCTGTTTCTGCTCTTGAATATGAAGGATTTGCAGGATACGGGATAATTGCAAGCCGCCGTGTTTTTGCTCTTGATACAGTAAAAAAGCCGCTAATACTACAGCTTCCTCTTCTTCATCAATATTTTCCAATACCTGCTCCAAAAGGGCGGACAAGCCTTCTTCCGGATATTCTTCTTTGAAGGGAATGAGAGGAAAGAGAAATTGCTGATTTTCCACATCATAAAAGATTTCTTCCCAGTCAATGGATAGGAGTGAAGGAGAGAGAAGATATTCCTCCATATTTCGTAGAGCATTCTGTAGGGAGAGGAATAGTGCACTAAGATGTGATAGTCGAATTTTTCTTTGAGAAAAATACAGGCAGGCCCTTTGATAGGGGGAAAAATCATATTGTAAGAAATTCTCCCCTCCTTCCTCCAACAGGCGAAAGGACAAGGTTCCCGGAATTTGACATTGCCGAAGAATCTTTTGCTCATGATTTTCCTCTTGAGGAACGCTATGAAGATACATAAAACTGTGTTGAAAATCATTTTTAAATTGAGGACTGTAGTTTGACATGGATATTCCTTTCTCTATCTGCGCTTTTATAAGAATAATGGAGGCTAGGGGCTTTACGGATTTCCCGTTTTTTCTGTCTCTTCTGTAATTTTCTTGGTATCTGAACCATCGTTCTTTTCTTCCGACCCGGAGCTTTCGCCTTTTTTTCGTATGAGTAAATCCTCAGCAACGGAAAAGAAGCGAGTATAGAGCTCCACCTTAAAATAGTCCTTGGGTTTTTCCAGACTATGGCTTTCTACTTCCTCGTGATAGGCTGCTTGTGCCTTTTCCCGTATACGTTCATGCAGTTGAATATTTTCTTGTAAAAGGATTAGGAGGCATAAAAAACAAATACCTAAGAGCACAGTGGTTTCAATGGTATGCATAGGGACTCCTTTCTAGAGCATGCATAATCAATTATTTTGGAGTACAGATTATCCATTCCTTTTCGTTTAGAAAAAGGAAAGACCAAGCAAATACAGTACACCGGGAAGAAAACAGGGAAGGAAGGGGAACCGGAAGTTTTTAGGATTTTTCTTCTTCAGCTTGCAGGAACAAAACAAAAACATGGATAGCATGGTGGAGAAAAAGAAGGCGGTAATAATCAAAAAGAAGAAATGATAGGCATTACAATAAAAAGAGGAAAGCAGAATAAATAAACTGTCACCGTAGCCGATGGCTTCTCTACTCCACTTGGAAAGGAGAAGAAGAAACAAAGCGAAAAGAGTGGGGAGAAGGATCAAAGGAAATTCCCCGATGGATAGGGAAGAAAAGAAAGCATAATAAACCTTCCCAAAGAAAATACTATGGATGACGAAGATTCCAAAAAATAGCAAAAAAATCATAGCGGGTATGCTTCGCTTTCGACAGTCAAAAAAGAGGGTGAAAGCAAAGAAAAGGAGAAAAAGAATTCCCTTGCTGATGGTAAAAAGCTGTAAATTTGCCATGATTTTTCCTCCCGACAATCTATAATGTTTAGGCTGTGTTTGTTGATATCTTATTTACCGCATCTGGGACAGGGATGTCTGCCCTCCGCCAAAGCCTGTTTGAGCGGAATTTTATGAACACTGGAGCGCATGGCCGGACAGTCGGTAGTGCTGTGATATCTTCTTCCGGCTTCGGTGTAGTACACCACAGGACTGTTTGGATCCGGATGGCAGGCTTTGCAGGGGCAGAATTTTCCTCCGTATTTTGCGTTTGTACCGTCGATTCTTCTGGCGCTGCAGCTTAGAAAGTCATTGGAAATATAAGTGCAATCCGAGGACAGGTGATAGACCTTGGAAGGCCCGTCTATCACGTAGACCATTTCCTCCTCATTCTCTTCTTCTGCATTTTCTTCTTTTTCCCAACGGGCACCTTTGCTGCCAATCCAGGCTCTTCTATGGGCAACGATTTCCTGTCTCATATTCTTCTTTTGAAGAAGTCCGAAGGGTATGGGTTCGTCGTACTGTAAGTTCAGATAAATATCTTCTTCGGTAATATGGGAGCGAAAGCTTTGAATGTTTTCCATTCCCTCCGTGGGAATAGTATTCGGCAGGAGAATGTCTTCCACTGCGGTTTCCGAAATTTCCAGAATCTGATCAATGTGCTCTATATCCGCGATATCCGTTTTTTTCAATCCATAGTGTTCCAGATATTTGGCCATACATAGGATTCTGGCGTTCTTCTCCATTTCTCGGCTGATACGGATTTCCCGGTTCAAGATAAAAAGGGGAGTCATCAGAATGATAATGGCAAAAAGAAAAAGACTTAAGGAAAAGGCTGCTTCTATCGTTAGGGAGGCAAGCAGATTTTTTTGAAAGAAAGAGGAGAAGAAAGCCTCTCTTTTATCCACTTTTTTCCTACACCGTCTTTGCTTTCGAAAGGGAAGAAAATTGCTTTGGACTTTCATAACTCCTCCTCTTGCTATTTTTTATAGGAAAACGACTCCATAGCTGGTTTAGAACCTTTGCCGCTTGTGTGATATTCGGCTTTTGGAATGTTTAATGGCTGAGATTTTTGTATTTATAGTCGGAATGAAGGGTGAATTGGTATCGCTCTTCCGGGCGAAGTCCAAGACTTTCCAAAAAGCCTTTATGGTAGAGACTGTGTTTAGACTTAATTCCGGCGTCTGTGGAAAGAAAATACAGGCAATGGTCTAATTGAAATTGACTTTCCTTTTCGGATACGGTGCTTTGGATATTCTTCTCTATGCAATACAGCATTCTGTCATTGACTTTGCTTTGGGACAAACAGCCGGAGGCAAAAAGAAAGGCTCTGCAATAGTCTTGATAGGATAACCCGTGCGTTCCCTGATTTTCGTCGCCACCTTCTTCGTTTAGATTAAAAGTAAGCAGATGAGATAGAGAGAGCCGCCAGCTTTCTTCACTATGCATAAGAGGAACCCGTTTATCATCCAGAAGCTGTCTGACATCAATGAGGGATTGGGCAAAGGCCCAAATTCCGATGACGAAGAGGGTAAAGACCTCTATCACGATGGGGTTTAAAGTAACGGCGAGAAAGGCTGTGACAAAGGCTTTGGCTTCCTCCCGCATCTCCGGACTTTTCATGATATAGATAAAGTTCATCGCTTCTCGGAAAGCTAGAAGAGACAGGACCTGTGCCGAAAGGTTTGCATAGTCGCTCTTTTTCTGGTGGATAAGATACTCCACCTCCATGCCGTTTGCTCCGCTATAGGGAATGGACTTATCGTCATCCTTTTTATGATAGGAATGGAAGTACCGTAAAGAGTATTCTCCCAAAAGCCCCACCTGTAAGGGATTGGCCTTGGAGCTTGTAGAAAATCCGGGAGGGACGGCGTATTTTTCATCATCACTTGGACAGGGCACTCCCTCGGGAAGGAGATATTCCAAGAGCTTTTTCTTACCCAGGTTTCTAAGGTTTTCCAAGGCCTTTCTATTTTGCTTGTTGATTTTTGTGACCTGTCCGCTGTAGGCCGGAAGGGAAAAGCTGTTCCATTCTGCTTCTGCGGAATGATAAAAATCTTGAATTTCTTGGGATAAATCTTCTTCATCATCGTCCTCCTCGTCTTCATTTTCCCTTCTGGCTTCTCGTTCTTCCTCCAACCATTCCTCAAAGTCTGTTACTTCTTGCTTCACCGTTTCTGCCTGTGCTTTTAAGCTGTCACACTTTGGCGGAAGAGCTTCAATGTTTTGCCTTATGCTGCCCTCCGCATCCAAATATTGGTCATAGCTGCTTAATTCGGCCTCTATAGCGGCAATGCCGTCTTCTTCCAAATTCGGCTTTTCTTCTTCAAAGTGTTGCCGCAACTGGGCTACTTTTTCCCGAAGGGAATCGGCAGTGGATTGATACCTTGGAACAGTTTGCTGAATTCTTTCCAGTCCGGCAGTAAAGCCTGCACAGGAAGAATAAAAAGCTCCCGGGTTGTGGGCAGAAAGCGCTTTTGCGCCGTTCTTATGCTGTGTTGCACAAGCTTTGCACTCCATATCGATTGTCTCAATCAGTCCTTCCAAGGCTTCAATATCTCGATGACTTAGGGAATATTTTTTTTGTAATTCTTCTATACTTTTGGATTCTTTTTCTTTCTTTTGAAAATCCTCCAGAGAAGCAAGAGCTTCCGCATCTTCTTTTTTCTCTCCTAAAAATTCTATGGCATCCTTTGCCAGAAGTGCCGGCATGTATTCCAGCACTTCTTCTTCAAAATAATGGTCTTCGCAAAGGATTCCCCGATTTGGAAAGAGAAAGTCTTCCTTCTCCACCTTGCATGGAAAGAGATCCTTGGCTTCTGTATAAAGGGAGGTGAAGCCCTCCAGCTCTTCTTGCAGCAGCTTATCATCTCGATATTCCAGAGCGTATATACGGTAGTTTTCCCAAAGAGGCCTATGAAATTCCGAAAAAAGGGATTCCATGGCACTGTTTAAGGCGGTTTGCATATAGAGCTTTTGGGAGATTGTTCTGGCGGATTCCGCAATGGTAAGCACCAGTGCAGCTACCAGAACAAAGATTAGGGAAAGAAATACCGTAATCGATGCGGAGAATTGTTTTTTCGCCATAAACTCTTCCTTTCCAAAAAGAGAAGTGTAAAGAAAACGCTTTAAATACCGTTACTTTGATCTTCAATTTTCTTCATAATCGCTTCCAAGACTTTAATAATTTTGGCTTTGAAGATAATGACTAAACCGATTAAGACTACCATAATGAGAACCAGCTCAATGGTGCCGATGGCCTCATCACCATGCAGCAAATCTCTTCGTTTTTTCCTGCATTGCTCTATTCTGGAAAAAAGCCAGGCGTCCACTGCATAATGGGCATCTTCTAATGCGTATTTGTACATCGTAACCTCCTTTTGTGTGCGGCATGATTGCCGAGTGAATGTATGGGCAAAGAGAATGCTTGCTGTTTTCCAAGAACTCTCTTCGTCTTTTTAGTGTAGGGATTGCATAGCCGGATACAGAATCATCAGCATGATGACAAAGAGCTGTAGTATTAAAGGAAGCAGAAGCTTGGTTCCGGCCTCCTCTCCCAGACGCTTTGCCATATGTTTTCGTACAGAGAAGGCTTCCTCCATTTCCATATGGAGCTGACGGGAAAGATCCTTGCTGCCATTTTTCCGGTTCTGTTCTATGAGACTGATGAGTTTACCGTAGGGCTTTAAAGCAATTCTTTTCGAAAAATTCAGATAGGCCTCTCCCTCCCCCACATTGCTTGCCAGCTGGTTTAAGAGAGTATTTAACTCCTCATATAAGGGGTGGGATTCCTGATGACAATTTTTCACCAGATAGTTGTAGTGCTTGGCAATTTCCGAAAAGCTGTTTCGTATCGCCAGTCCTGCTCCAAGATAAACTACTAACTTGGAAACCAATTCTGCATAATCCAGAGTCAGAGAGGACAGTCTGGCTTTTTGACGAGTTTTCTGTTGCTCTAAAGCTTGCAAAGGGAGAAGAAAGCAAGCAAAAAGTCCCAGAACCGGAATCAAAAGATAGCGAAAATTCTTTTTTTCGGAAAAATGAATGTGATGGCCCATAATTTCCTTAGGCAAAAGCAGTTTATCCCTGGAGCGGGTATGCTCATTACTGTACTGTAATGTATTTTGAAGGGCCATTTCCAAGGCCTCGGTTTCACTTAGCTTTAAGGGCAAAATACGAAGGGCATAGGAATAGGTGGGAGAGTTGTAGGTGATTTCATTATTTTCATTAAAGAAACTGCTGATTTCATCTCCTTCCACCTCCTCTTCAGGATGAATATTGGCGCTGAGAACTACTTCCAATGTTCCTGTAAGAATCTGGTTTTTTTCCAGATATTCATGATGGACTTGCCCTGAGTCTTCTAAAATATCTCTATACTTTGTGTAGCTTTTATCGTTATCTTGAAGGGGAGTTTCCTTCTGATTCGTCCATAAGCTTTCCGGACGAAAACTCCAGGTGGCTTTGATATTTTCCGGGCTAAAGATTTTTTTGAGCTGTATGTTTCCGGAGATGCCGTCAAAGCTGTCTTCCTCGCTGAGAATCAAGCTCTCCATTTTTTCTTGCAGCTTCGCAAAAGCTTTATCCGCTTCTTCCTTGCTATAGAGTCTTGGAGATACCGTGACATAGATTTCTTCCTTTTTCTTTCCTGAAATTCCCGTAACATTGAGGGGAATTTTTTTCTCTACCCCTCCTATAGGCTCTCTTTGAATTTGATTTCCGGGGAGAAGGAATTGCTGTTCCGTTCCCTGCATGAAGAGGAGGGCAGCAAGAAGAAAGGAAACAATCAGAATAAGGATTTGCTTTTTCAGGAGTTCTGTTTTAGATCCCGGAATACGAAACCACAATTTTTTGAGTTCTTGCTTTATAGTGTAAGGGTTCATAGATAGTCCTTTTTGGGTGACGCCCGGAGAGGGGAGACATGATAGAAACAGCAGATGCGAAAGAAACAACTGACACGAAGAAATGCCGGAGACGAGGGAAATGCCGGAAATGCCAGAAATGGGGGAAATGTCGGAGATGGCGGAGATGGCGGAAATGTCAGAGGAAATATATGTCCTCTGATAAGCCTTACACGGGGATGGCAATAATCTTTTGGGAGAGGTAAATGGCCAGAAGGTATATACAGAGACAAAAGCTCATTACTCCTCTTCCCATAATGGTGGAATAAAGAATCCGAAAAAATTCCGGAGAGCTGGCATTTAGATAAAAAATCATAAAGAAAGGTACACCGTTCATTATCTTTTGCTCGAATCGTCTGGAAGCATTGAGGGTGATGATTTCTTCGGTAATGGTCAGTTTATCCCGAATAATTGTGCTGCTCTGCTGAATAATCTGAATCAGATCTCCTCCGGAGCGCTTTGCCACCAGGAAGATTTCCGAGAAATTATGGATATCATCAACGCCGGAACGAAGAGCAAATTGGGAAAGAGCTTCTTCCAGAGGGCGATTCATGGAAAGGGAGCGTTTGATTTGCTTTAGCTCCTCCACCATATAACATTTCTTTCCCAGAAGATTTTCCAGATCCGGGATGCAGGCGAATAAAGCATTTTCCAAAGAATATCCGGCACTTAGATAGGCACTGAGGATGGAAAGCATTTCTTTAAATTGAGAAACCAATACCTCCTGACGCTTCTTTCTTAATTTATCTCTTTGGAGAAAAGGATAGAAAAAGCTAAAGGGAAGTAGAAGCAAAAAGAAGAGAATATGCTGATAAAAGGCATAAGAAAAGAGAAGAAGGAGCAATAGAAACTTGACCCATAGGAAGAGATATTCCGGGAGATAAATGATGTACTCTCTATAATCGACTACGGAGTTTGTCTTCGTTATGGAGATCCGACAGCTTTTCAAGAATTTTGCCATTGTATTGATATAATTTTTTGAGTTTAACTTCTCCATTTTCAATCCCCATAACTTCCGATATTTCCAAAACCCGCCGTTTGTGATCTTTGGTTCTTCCAAGGTGCACCATGATTTCAATGGCGGAGGCAATCATGTTTCTAATGGATGGGAGAGGGAGGTCTGCGCCTTGCAACACCATGGTTTCCATACGCTTTAACATATCTGTAGAGGAATTGGCGTGACCGGTGGAAATGCTTCCGTCGTGACCGGTGTTCATGGCGTTTAACATATCCAGACATTCCTTTCCTCTAACCTCTCCAACGATAATGCGGTTCGGGCTCATTCTGAGGGAGGCTTTAATTAAATCGGAGATACTGACGGCTCCTTCTCCCTCTGCATTGGCATTTCTGGTTTCCAAAGAAACCAGGTTTTCCACGGATTGAATCTGCAGCTCCGCACTATCTTCGATGGTAATAATGCGCTCCTCCTTAGGGATGTACTGGGAAAGTGCGTTTAAGAAGGTAGTCTTTCCGCTGTTGGTACCGCCGGAAATGAAGATGTTGTAGGAGGAACGAACCAAAGTCTGTAAAAATTGACTTGCTTCCTCTGTCAGACTTTCCAGCTGAATCAGCTTTTTCATGGTGATGGGCTCCGGGAATTTTCGTATCGTGACAGTAGGTCCCTTTAGAGCAATGGGAGGAAGCACAACATGAACACGGGAGCCATCTTCTAAGCGGGCGTCTACAATGGGACTTTTGGTATTTACAGCCCGATTGATTCGGGAAACAATCTGCTGAATCAAATCCGCAAGCTGTTCTTCACTTTGAAAGGAGCCCTGCCAGCGCTCCATTCGCCCCTTTCTTTCCACAAAGATTTCTTTTGGGCCGTTAATCATGATTTCACTGACAGTGCCGTCATCCAACAGTTCGGAAAGAAGGTCCAGCCTTCTGAAGCTGTCAAAAACCGCGCTTCTTAAGTAGAGTTTTTCCCGTAAAGCCAGATCCTTTCTGCTTAAAAGGGCAGAGTCGATTTCCTGATACAAATGGCTGTCACTGACTTGTTTTTCTTCCAAATCCAGCAAAAGCTCCTTTTTGATTTCTTGTTTTACCTGATCCAGGGCCAGCACTTTAAGCTCCTTTCCGATTCGCATAGCGATTCTTGTATCGCTTCTTGTATCTATTCTCATTTCTGATTTTTTTTGTTTCTATCTCTATTTCTATTTTTATTTCTATTTTTGTTTCTATTTCTATCTTTGTTTCTATTTCTATCTCTATCGCTATCTTCCAAATGCTTATAAAGCCATTTTTCGGTATTGCTCCGCTTCTACCTGCTCCTCTTCATAGACCTGTCGTAATAAAAGCTCCCGGCAGTATTGTTCCAAGGCGGGGAAGGAG
>CALIEL010000347.1 GCA_938022235.1 Oribacterium parvum | reverse complement strand
GAAGCAGGATTCTCTCACAGCCGCTTTTTTGATAGGCCTCTATCCCAAGCTTTGCATAATACGCAGAGCCATGAATATCACTAAGTACAAAATACCGCATTTTACATCCTTTCCGGAGCGGAGAAGCCCAGCACCTGAATACAATCTATAAGCACCTTCCAGCTCAGGCAAAGAAGGCCTATATATTCCTTCTTCTTTTGCTCATTTTCCTCCGTCAAAATCTTTACATTGTGATAGAAAGAATTGAACTGGTTGGAAAGCGTATAGATATAGGTACAAATCTTATGGGGAGCACATTCTCTCCATGCATCCCGCATCTCATCCTGAAAGGCTGCCAGAATTTTTTCAAGAGCCATAACATTTTCATCCCCGGAGCTTCCTAAGGGATAATTCTTTGCATTTTCCGTAATCCAGCTGAGAGTATTCTTCCAGATCTCTCCCTTACTCTCCGCATACTTTCTTAAAATGGAAGAAATTCGTACAATGGTGTATAGAATATAGGGACCGGTGTTTCCCTCAAAGGCGGTAAACTTTTCCAGGTCAAAGATATAATCCTTGGTAGCCTGATTGGAAAGGTCACCGTACTTTAAGGCAGCCAAGGCTACGATTCCTGCGGTTTCCTCTTTTTCCTCTTGACTCAAGCCATTGTCCTTGGATTCCTCCATACGCTTTAAAACGGAATCTCTGGTTTCGGAAATCAGGCGTTCCAGTCTTAAGACACCGCCTTCTCTGGTTTTAAAGGGCTTTCCGTCCTTTCCGTTCATAGTACCAAAGCCGATATAGCTTAACTCCGTCTCTTTAGGAAGAAGCTCTGCCCGTCTTGCCACACGGAAAAATTGGGTATAGTGAAGAGCCTGACGGCTGTCCGCAATATAAAGATACAAATCCTTGGGATAATGCTCTTCTCTATCCATAATGGTTCCCAGGTCGGAGGTAGCATAAAGGCTTGCTCCGTCGGATTTCTGAATCATGCAGGGAGGGTATTCCTTGCTGTCTCCCTCCTCCGTAATATCCACCACCAAAGCGCCCTGAGAACGATAGGCTAATTTCTTTTCTTCCAATAAGGAAATCAGCTTGGGAATATAGGGGTCCGCATCGGACTCTCCCTTCCACAGGTCAAAGTGCACATCCAAGGCTTCATAGTTCTTCTTTAAATCCGCAACGGAAACTTCCATAATTCTTTCCCAAACCTTATGGAATACAGGATCTCCCTGCTGTAGCTTTAAGGTGTTTTCCTTGGCACGGTTGGCATATTCCTCATTGACCAGATTTCCGGCTTCATCCTTTTCCTTGGCTTTCTTGGAAGCAAAGGGGTAAATCTCTTCAAGCTCGGAAATCGTAAAGGGCTTTTCCAGCTCTCCCCTGTCCTCTAATTCCGTGATGATGAGTCCCATTTGCAGACCCCAGTCTCCAAGGTGCACATCTCCCACCACATCATTTCCAAGTCTTTGTCCCATTCTTTTCAGGGCTTCTCCGATTACGGCAGAACGAAGGTGTCCTACATGGAGAGGCTTTGCCACATTGGCTCCGCCGTAGTCCAATAAAATCTTTCGACCTTCCTTCTCAAAAAGACCGTTTTTCTCTTCCGTCTGCATTTCCTGTAGATAAGCTCCCAGGAATTGCGGAGAAAGCTTTACATTTAAAAATCCCGGCTTCACCGCTTCCACGGAGGAAAATAAAGGGGTATCCTTATAGCTTTTCTTTTCCAAAAAGCCCTTTACCTTCTCCGCCAAGGCAATGGGATTCTCCTGATATTTTTTTGCTCCCATCAAAGCACCATTGCTTTGATAGTCGCAAAGGTCAGGACGGTTGGAAACACTGACCTTTCCCAAGTCCTTGTCGTAGCCCGCCTCTACGAAGGCAGATTCCATAGCTTCCTGTAGTATTGCTTTTAAAGCTTGCATAGCTATCCTTTCTACAAAAAAAGGCTTCCTTTTAGGAAGCCTTAGTCTTCATTTTCTTACGGGAGAAGCTTTCTTCCCGATGCTTATGCTCTAGACTCGTAGTCTCCTGTCTGAGTAGAAATAATAATCTTATCTCCAATATTTACAAACAGAGGAACCTGTACTTCAACGCCTGTCTCTACAGTAGCCGGCTTGGTTGCACCGGTGGTGGTATTACCCTTAATTCCCGGCTCTGTATGAGTAACCTCTAAGGTTACCTTCAAAGGAGGCTCTACAGAGAATACATTTCCCTGATAAGATACTACCTTAACGGTTTCGTTCTCCTTAACGAACTTCATGGAGTCTGCAATCTGCTCATGAGACAAAGCAATCTGCTCAAAGGTCTCATTGTTCATGAAGTTGTACATCTCTCCGTCATCATAGAGATACTGCATATCTACACGGTCAATACGTGCTGCAGGAAACTTCTCTGTGGGACGGAAGGTCTTATCGGTTACACCACCGTTAATAACATTTCTTAACTTGGTACGAACGAAGGCAGCTCCCTTACCGGGCTTAACGTGCTGGAACTCCACGATCTGAACTACCTGTCCATCCATCTCAATTGTAACACCATTTCTGAAATCACCTGCAGAAACCATAAATCCTCCTAAATCACTTTTCTTTGGGAAAAACTCCCCCTTCTCTTAGGCACTTGGCCATTAACTCGGGAACAATTCTAATATAAAACAAATAAACATGCAAGCTTTCCTTCCGGAAAATCCGGCGAAAAAATCGGAATTTTCATAGAAAATCAACGGAAATGTCCTATTCTCTTCCTTCTAAAAACGATGTCCCCCACCGCCGGAGGAATGGCCTCCTCCACCGCTGAAACCTCCACCGCCAAAGCCGCCACCGCCACCGCTACTTCCCCCGGAGCTTCCGGAAGATCTGGGAACATAGAGCTTATTTTGTGAGATCAAATCCTTTCGCCGCTGGGCAATGATAAAGTCCGGAGCCATAGCCGCCAGGATAGCCCCCGCCGCAGCCGTTTCATTTCTCTTTCCTGTAATCAGCCAGAGGAAATTCAGAAGTAAGGCCAAAGCGGCAGCAAGAAACAAATTGCTAATCCATCGCATCGGCGTCTCCACAAAGCGTCCCTCCATCTTGGCATTCATCTGCCGGAAGGCCATAGTGGCAGTTTTCCCGAAATCCCCATTGGAGGCATAGCGATAAATGTTATCCGTAATGCTGTCTGCCACATGATTATTGATAGTTTTATACAAGGTTCCCGAACTTTGAATTCTGATTTCCCTATTATACATATCAATCAATAAGAGGCTGGCACTGCCGTTGGGAAAGGAATCCTCCAACAAATCCTTGGCAGTGGACGCCGCAGAGTAGCCGCCCTCTCCGGAAACAAAGGCAATATTCCCGTATTTTGTTAATGGGATCATCGCCTCCTTAACCTGCGTCTCCTCGGAAGAACTAAGTAGGTCACTTTCATCCAAAAGGTAGGCTTTATAACCGGAACTACTATTCGTATATACAGAAGCTTGTAACAGCTCATCGCTGCTTAAGGCAAAGCTCTGAAAAGAAAGTGTCAGCAAAAAACTGAAAAATAGAAAAACAGCAGAATACTTTTTCAGGAAACTTCTATTCATCACTTCACCCCCTTCTTGTCAAAAAATTCCGGTATGGAACGGGTGGATAAAATATTGAACTTCTTAATCATCAAACGCAGGGAAAGAATCGACATAATCCCGCTTACCGCACTGGCCAGATAATAATATTCATCCTGTACCGGATGCCAAAGCATAATGCCTAAGGAAAAGAAAACGGAAATAAGAGCATATCCTGTTCCATTATGCCGAAGAAGCTTCGCCTTCTCTTCCTTGGACTTGTTTTTGTTTCCTGTAAGACTGTCTTCTCTCTTTTTAATTTTTGAAATCTGTCCCTGGGCCAGAACAATCAAGAGGGTGGACAAAGCCATGGTGTACCAGGGAAGATTCTCCGCCTTGATTTGAAAAAATAAATTCAAAATCAGGAATATGGGAATGGCAATCATCATAGATGCGTTATGAAAACGGCTTTCGCTAATGGGAATATCACAGTAAACCTTACCGGTCTCTCCATTTACCACCGCATAGGCGATTCGATTGTCCTTTTTATAGCTCAAAAACCAAACCGGAAACATACCCCGCTCCACAGTTACGGATTTGGCACCGATTTTCGTCAAGGAGCGAATGCTTTCATTGTTTAACTGCATGTCGCTTTCCTGAAAGCCCTGCCTTCCCAAGATGGAGGACCAAAGCTGTTGTTCCACCATATGAAGGGCTTTAGGCTCATATTGCTTGGCATCCGCATCCGCCACATCACTGTAAAAGCCTAAAAGGAAGTTCGGACTGAATTCCTTTAAATTCTTCTCGGTAAAGGGGGCAATACAGCCGGCAATCGTATCATCAAAGCGGGTGGAGGCATCATAGGGGATGTTGTTAAACTTTCCCTGGAGCTGTCCGGAAAGGGCATAACGTTCCTGATATTGATAGCTTCCGCTTCGATATTCCTTTAGTCCCTCCAATGCCAAGGGCTCATCCACCTCAAAGCTATAAAGCCAGTAGGGAAGGTAATACCCCACAAACCTTTCCAGATACTCCGGATTTTCCAGTTCCTTATCATGGTAGATAGCGGAACGAACCTTGTCCTGATAACGCTTTTTACAATCCTCCTTGGTAAGCTGGAAGGGAATGATTTTCTGAGGCATCTCCGCCTGCTTCATTCGACTGGTAAAAACCACGGAGGAACCGCAGTAGGCACAAAAGCCTGTACCGGAGAAATCCGTACTCTCTATCTCCGCCCCGCATTGGGGGCAGGTAAATACCTGGGTATCGTAGTACTCCTGTACCACTCCTTCAACGGTCTTATCCTTATCGTAGGGATTAAAAACGGAGTCGCATTGTTGACATTTCAGGCTTTGGGTTTTGATATCAAAGAGTAATTCTCCTGCACAATTCGGGCAACGGGCCATTTTTCCTCCTGTCTATTCCAATCTGCTGTTTCCTAGGCTTTCGTCAGTTTTTTCCTAAATCTTAGGTGTTCTCAGTAAAATTTCTTCTCTCTTCGGTCCATTGGACACCATGGTAATGGGAACCTCCAACTCCTTCTCAATAAAGTCGATATAGTCTCTGCACTCCTGTGGGAGATCCTCATACTTACGAATTCCGCGGATATCCTGCTTCCAGCCCTTCAATACGGTATATACCGGCTTAGCCTTTCTTAATAAGGGAGTTACCGGAAAATCACGAATTACTTCTCCATCGATTTCATAGCCGGTACAGATGGGAATTTCATCCAGATATCCCAGAGGATCTAAAACAGTTAAAGCTACCTGGGTTGCTCCCTGTAATGCACAGCCATAACGGGAAGCCACCGCATCGTACCAGCCCACACGTCTGGGGCGGCCTGTGGTTGCCC
>CALIEL010000346.1 GCA_938022235.1 Oribacterium parvum | reverse complement strand
TTCTGCATAGGACTCCATTAAAACCTCATCATCTGCCGTATCCAGCCGCAGATTGTCCCGGATGTCATTTTTTTCTTCTGCCGCCTGCTGTTCGAGTTTCTGCAGCTTGTCTTCCAGGTCTGTCTTCATCTCACACAGCGTGCGGTAGGTGGTATGCAGGTGTGCCTGCTCTTCTTCAAAAATCGGGTCTTTCATCTCTTGTTCCATCTCTGTATTCCCAGTCATTGCAACCATCCCATCATAGCACATTCCGTAAATATATCGGTAAAAGAAGCCGAAAACTAAATCAGGTCTTCCCAGGGTGAGAGGCATAGAGGAGTTTGGAAGGAGATTGTTGAAAATGTGTAATATTTATGGATAAATTCAATAAAATATGCTAAATTAGAACAAAGAATTAAAAATATATTGATCCCTCATACAAGAATAAGATCAAAAGTACACAGTATCTGAATGTATTGAACCACGATATTAAAAAGAAAGGAAAGTGGTGTTTTTGCTTCTGAAAACATCATACAAGAAGAGCATGAGCAATAAAAAAGCAGAAAACTTAATTATCGGATTTGGTAAGGCGGGGAAGACCCTTGCGAATTATCTTGGAAATAAGGGGGAGAAGACCGTTTTAGTGGAAAAATCCCCTCTGATGTACGGTGGAACCTGTATCAATGTAGGATGTATTCCTTCTAAGTTTCTGGCAACTGCTGCAGATAGAAGAGGGTTTAGTGGGCAGAGTGACGCGGAATACTATAAAAATGCTGTTTTGCAGAAGAAAGCACTGATTGCCAAGCTGAATAAGGCAAATTACGACAAGGTGGCAAGCAATGAAAATGTGGAGGTCCTTGACGGACTGGCTTCTTTTAAGGATGAGCATACCGTGCAGGTTACGAATGGCAGCGAGGTATCTGAAGTTTATGCGGAGCGCATCTTTGTCAATACCGGGGCAAGACCGTTTATCCCAAGTGTTCCCGGTTTGGAAGTCGGAAAACGCATTCATACCAGCGAAACGCTGATGAATCTGGAAGAATTCCCGAAGAGCTTGGCGATTCTCGGCAGTGGCTTTATCGGGCTGGAATTTGCGGCGAGCTATGCGAAGTTCGGTACAAAAGTTACGATAATTGATCAGGGAGATCGGATATTACCGAGAGAAGATGAGGATGTAGCGAAGGAAGTATTTTCCTCCTATCAGGCAATGGGTGTGGACTTCCTCTTTCATGCCGCACTTACTCAGGTATCACAGGATGAAAATGCGGTTCACCTTTCCTACACGGTAAATGGAGAAAAGAAAGAGCTTTCCGTAGATGCCTTTCTCGTTGCAACCGGACGACAGGCGAACACGGAAGAGCTGCACTTGGAAAATGCGGGTGTGGAAGTTTCCGAAAGAGGCTTTATCAAGGTAAATGAACACCTGCAGAGCAATAAGGCGCACATTTTCGCTATGGGAGATGTGAACGGAGGCCCGCAGTTTACCTATATTTCCTTAGATGATTTCCGAATTGTGAAGAGCTTTTTGGACAATCAGGGAAGCTACAGAAGGAACGAGCGTCAGCCGGTTGCTTTTTCCGCCTTCCTTCATCCGACATTTTCCAGAGTGGGACTCAGTGAAAAAGAAGCGAGAGAAAAAGGCTACAAAATCAAAGTGGCGACTTTACCGGTTACTGCGATTCCCAAGGCGAAAATCCTCGGAAATCAAACCGGACTGTACAAGGCAGTTGTAGATGCTGAAAACAATCAGATTTTGGGCGTGACCTTGTTCGGCGAAGAGTCTCACGAAGTAATCAATATCGTAGTTTTAGCGATGATGACGAAGCAGCCTTACACTGTGCTTGCGAACCAGATTTTCACCCACCCGACTATGGCGGAAGCGCTGAACGATTTGTTCGGGGCGGTAAAATAAA
>CALIEL010000345.1 GCA_938022235.1 Oribacterium parvum | reverse complement strand
TCCCCGGTCACCATTTTCATTAGCTCCGGTGCCTCATAGCGGAAACCGTAGGTATGGATATGCTCCTTCAGCCAGTTCATGATTTCATCAAAACGGTTTTCTTCCAAAAGCTTTTCTACATCCAGGTCCTTCCGCATGGCCTGCATATACTGGGCCGCAAAGGCAGTTCCCAGAGCGTAGGTGGGGAAGTAGCCGAAGCTTCCGTCCGACCAGTGCACATCCTGTAAAATGCCCACTTTATCGTTTGGCACATCCACACCCAAATACTCCTTGTACTTTGCATTCCAGGTTTTATCCAGTCCCTCTGTAGAAATGCTTCCGTTAAACAAGCCCTTCTCAATTTCATAACGAATGAGAACGTGTAACGGATAGGTCAATTCATCCGCTTCCGTTCGGATAAAGGAAGGCTTGGACACATTGATTGCCTGATAAAATTCCTCTAAAGAAACCTCACCCAGTTGCTTTGGAAAATGCTTTTGCAGCTTAGGATAATGGTATTTCCAAAAGGCCATGGTTCTTCCCAGATAATTTTCGCAAAGGCGGGACTGGGACTCATGCATACCGGAAGACACTCCCTCGGATAAAATCATGCCGTCATACTTCGGGTTGATATTATGCTCATAGTAGGCATGCCCTACCTCATGCACTGTAGACAAAATGGCAGAAATCACATTGTTTTCGAGATATTTCGTCGTGGTACGGCAGTCATTTTCACAGGTCCAGGAAGTGAAGGGATGCTCGGATTCATTTTGATAGCCCCAGGAAGAATCAAAATGCAGGTACTCTAAAAGACCTTCCATAAACTTCTTCTGCTCTTCCACAGGGAAGCTTTGCTTAAGAAAATCCTCCCGAAGCTGATTCGCCTTTGTGACCTTCTGAATGAGGGGTACCAGTCTTTCCTTTAAAGCGGCAAAGAAGGCATCATATTTTTCCTCGTCCATCCCCGGCTCAAAGTCGTCCAGCATCTGGTTATAAATACTCTTTTCACTCTTTCGATAGCCGTAGAGTTTCTTCTGGCTCTCAATTACCTTTTTCAAATAAGGGGCAAAGAGAGAATAATCCGCCTTGGACTTTGCTAAAATCCAGGCATCAAAGGACTCGTCACAAAGCTTTTTAAAAGCTACAAACTCTTCCTTGGGAATGCAAAGGGTATCCAGAGCCTGCTTATAGTAAAGCTGAATCGCCCGCTTATTTTCTGCATCCACCTTGGGATCTTCCTGTAAATCCTTCAGCAAAGCCACGATTTCCGGATCGGTTTCCAGGCTGAAAAGCTCCCCCGCCAAAAAAGCGGAACGCTCATCTCTATAGCTTGCGCCTGCCGTAGGTGCCACAGTCTGCTTATCGATGTCAATGATATTTAAGGCCATGTGGTAGGCAGAACATTTGAACAGCCAGTCCTGATACTTCTTTAATTTTTCTTCTGTAGTCATATTTTTCCTTTCTTATAATTATTTTACTATAACACATGCCCGTACGGGAATATTCTGATATAATGATTTTGCAGATTTAACGTTAGCGTTTTTTGCATTTTCACAAAATCGCCAACGTTAATTTTAATATTTCGTACTGTATTTGCTATTATATACTATGAACTAATAAGTTAGAAAGGAAGAATAATATGACTTGGTATCCTCGTGAAAACTACCTTAAAAAGATTCGTGACTTTTATCACGAAACCGATATTATTAAAGTAATCACCGGTGTGCGAAGATGTGGTAAATCCTGTCTTATGGAAACAATTGCCAACGAATTAAAATCGTCCGGAATTCCCAGTAATCATATTTATTTCTTCGACTTGGACAGTAAGGACTATCATAAAATTACAAATCCGGAACAATTGGAACAGCTATTGGAATCAGTTCCGAAAGTGCGTGGAACAAAATATCTTTTTGTTGATGAGATTCAAAATGTAAAGGACTTTGAACTAATTCTTAACAGCTTTCGTAGGTCTAATGAATGGTCAATTTTTATTACCGGTTCAAATTCGTATCTCCTAAGTGGAGAGTTGATGACAAAACTGACCGGAAGATATATTGAATTTGAGATGTTCCCACTTTCGTTTGAAGAATACGAAGGCATTAAAAAATTCTATGGAAAAAAAATTGCTTCCGACAGACAAGAAGAATTACAAAACTATATTCTTGAAGGCGGTTTTCCCAGAACAATACAACTGGAAAATATTGCCGCAAAGCGTAGATATGTTCAAAGCGTTATCGAGGAAATCTTTGAAAAAGACATTAGAAGAAGGCT
>CALIEL010000344.1 GCA_938022235.1 Oribacterium parvum | reverse complement strand
TAAGCTTCCAAAGCCTCCTTGCTTGCGGATTCCGGGTTACACTCAATGCTGGCCTCCCAATCGGAATAGATGGGGTAGCAGTTTCGGATGACTTCCATGGTCTTTTCAATTTCTTCCGGGGGTACGGCACTGGGGGTGCCTCCGCCGATAAAGAGGGAGAGAACCTCATATTGCCCCTTTTGAAAATCCCTACTTCGCCACTCCAATTCTTCCCGAAGCTTTGCCATGTAGGCGATTTTTTGTTCCTCCTTGGAAGGAAAGGAGAGAAAATCGCAGTAGGCACATTTTCTTGCACAGAAAGGGATATGTAGATATAATGCAAGAGGTTTTTTCCCTCGTTTTTCAAATGATTCCAGTAGAGTACGATACTTTTCCATGGAGGATTCCTTTCAACGTTTTCTCCACTTTAGCACAGAGCATTTTTTTCGGCAAGGAGGACAGTTTGGGATATAAAAAAGGCGAAAGAGAAGAGTTTCTGGAGGCCCAGAAGAAGATTCAGGAACAGCTGAAAGAAAAGAATTTTCTGCCCCTTTATCTCCTCTATGGGGAGGAGGATTATTTGCTGTCCTATTATAAGAAAGCCTTCTTCCAAGCTTTTTCGGAAAATGAAGGTATCAACTCTATGGTGGTGGTGGAGCTTCCCCCTACGGATGAGCTGATTTCCGCGGTGGAAACCCTGCCCTTTTTTGCTCCCTACCGACTTATGGTTTTTGAGGGAAAATGCACTGGCAGAAAAAAGCTTTCAGAAGATTTTATTCAGTATTTGAAAAACAGCCCCAAAGAAACGGTGCTGCTCTTTATTGAAGAAAAAGTAGACAAACGAAGCAGTCTTTATAAGGTGGTGAAGGAGCGGGGACTCTGCCTTGCCTGCATGGAGCAGGACCAGGCCTTTCTCCAGCGTTTTGCTTTGCAGCAGTTGAAAAAGGAAGGAAAGAAGATTCGGGAAAATGTCCTTGGACTCCTCCTATCCAGAAGCGGCAGCAGTCTGTATCGTATTGTGAATGCCTGTAAGAACTGTGTGGACTATATCGGAGATGGGGAAGAAATTACCCAAGAGGCGGTGGAAGCGGTGGTGGAGAAGCTGCCGGAGGACAGAGTTTTTGACTTGATTGAAGCCCTAGGCCGGGGAGATCAGGAAAAGGTTTTTCAATATTACGGAGACCTTCTACGCTTGGAGGAAAAGCCGGCGAAAATTCAAAATTTGATCCGAAAAAATGTGGAAAAGCTTCTTATCGTCAGAGAATATTTGACAGAGGGACTTCGGGAGAGAGAGATGGAAACGCGGCTTTCCATGGATTCCTGGAGAGTTCGAAAGTATATCGGCCAGGCCAGAACCTATACTCAGTCCGGCTTGCAAAATCTCTTCCATAGTTTACTTCGTTTAGAAGAAGAGAACAGAAAGGGAAGAATCTCTGACAGCTTGGCTTTAGAGCTTCTATTGGCGAATCAGGCGGAGAATCTTTTGCCCTAAGAGCTTTTTTCATGCTCTGCCCGGAAGAAATACTCTTTTTAGTGCTTTTTCTATGGGGAAAGAAGCAGGATTTTTTAGAGAAAATCAACAGAAATTCATAAAAAACGGATTTTTTTGCGATTTTGTAAGATAAATGAAAGAAAAACAGAATTCCTCTGTGCTAGAATGCAGAAAGCAAGGAGGATTTTTATGCTTAAACAAATCAAAAAAGGAATCGTTTTTTCCTTGAGTAGCCTGATGTTACTTTCTTCCTTTTCCATTGTGGGAAGGGCGGAAGAAGTGGGAGCGCCCCCTGTAGCCAAAGAAGATGTTATTGAATTTACCGATATCCCTGAAGGGCTTGCCAATGAAATCAGTCAGGGAACAGCAGAAAGTGCAAACTATACAAAGGGTGCATCCCTTGGAAAGTTCCAGCTGGTAGGATACAGCGGAGACGGAATGACCTATTCCGGAGCAAAAACCCAAGCGAAGCATACCATTGCGGCAGACTTAACGGTACTGCCATTGGGAACCAAGATTTTTATCGGTGATACCGTGTATACCGTGGAAGACATTGGTTCCGGTGTAAAGGGA
>CALIEL010000343.1 GCA_938022235.1 Oribacterium parvum | reverse complement strand
CAGAGACCCTTATGCCCTTTTGGATGAAATTGAAGAGGTGCTGGGAATTCGTACCTGCCCTATTAACTGGCCCATCGGCTGCGGCCATAACTTTAAGGGCGTGTATGACAGAGAAACCGAGCAGGTCAGCCTTTTCCACAGTAATGCGGGAGGAAAGAAGGCGGTAGAAAAGGAAGTTTTTGAGTATAACGATCCGGAGCTTCCCAATCATATTTCTCAGGAGTACTTTGAAAAGCTGCAGGAGGATTTGGAGCTTTTGGATGGCGCGGCAGATGCCTTTGATGAAAAGAGAGTGGATGCGGGAGAACTTACTCCGGTATTCTTCGGTTCTGCCTTAACCAACTTTGGTGTGGAGACCTTTTTGCAGCATTTCCTATCGATGACCAAGTCTCCCCTTCCCAGAAAGTCCGACCAGGGCATGATTGATCCGGTGGAAGAGGCATTTTCCGCCTTTGTCTTTAAAATTCAGGCCAATATGGACCCAAAGCACCGTGACAGAGTGGCTTTTATGCGGATCTGCTCCGGAGAATTTGATGCGGGAATGGAAGTAAACCATATTCAGGGAGGCAGAAAGGTGAAGCTTTCCCAGCCTACCCAGATGATGGCAGACGAGCGAAAAATCGTGGATAAGGCCTATGGAGGAGACATTATCGGTGTTTTTGATCCGGGAATCTTTTCTATCGGAGATACCCTGGAGCTTTCCAGCAAAAAGTTTGTCTATGAGGGAATTCCTACCTTCGCTCCGGAGCATTTTGCCAGAGTACGACAGATTGATACCATGAAGAGAAAGCAGTTCCTAAAGGGGGTTTCCCAGATTGCGCAGGAAGGTGCAATTCAGATTTTTCAGGAGTATAACAGCGGTATGGAGGAGATTATTGTAGGCGTTGTAGGATCCCTGCAATTTGAAGTATTAACCTACCGTCTGAAAAACGAGTATAATGTAGAGGTGCGATTGGAAATGCTTCCCTACGAGCATATTCGCTGGATTGAAAATTATACGGAAATAGATGTTTCCGCCATTTCCGGAACCTCTGATATGAAGCTGGTAAAGGACTTAAAGGATAGACCCTTACTTCTTTTCGCCCATCCCTGGTCCATCGGTATGGTTTTGGATAGAAATGAAAATCTAAAGCTCAGCGAGTTCTCCAGAAACTAAAAAATGGAAGAAAAACAATAATCAGTGAACAAGCCTTAAGACATGAGGCATAATATAGCAAAATAAACCTAAGGGCATAAATGGATACTATAGGCCATTAAAGTCTAAGGGCATAAAGGTATAAGTAACGGCATACATGGTTTAAGCACAAAGAAAGGAAGGACCCTATGGAAAAGAGTATCAAAACTTGGTTGGCAGAGCATGAGGAGGAATTCGTTAAGGACTTAGGCAGACTGATTGCCATCGATTCCGTGCAGGGAGAGACAAAGCCGGGAGCCCCCTTCGGAGAAGGCCCCAAGAAGGCTTTAGAGGAGGCATTGTCCCTTTGCGAAGGCTATGGTTTCTCCGTAAACAATATGGAAAACTATGTGGGAACAGCGGATTTGGATGCAAAGCTTCCCAGAAGTCTGGATATCTTGGCACACTTGGATGTGGTTCCTGCAGGAGAAGGTTGGGAGATTACCGAGCCCTTTAAAATGCTGGAAAAGGATGGAATTGTCTACGGACGTGGCGTCAGTGACGATAAGGGACCGATGCTTGCGGGACTTTATGCTATGCGTGCGGTAAAGGAGCTTGGCTACCCCCTGAAGAAGGGAATTCGTATGATTATGGGAACCAATGAAGAGACCGGTTCCAAGGATCTGGAGTATTACTATGCCCGGGAGAAGGCGGGAGAGATGAGCTTTACTCCGGATGCGGAGTTCCCCATCATTAACGTGGAAAAGGGACAGTTCAGAGGAACAATTTTCAAGAAAAGAGGGAAGGAGGAGAGCAGTCTTCTTTCCTTAAAGGCGGGAATTGCGGTAAATGCGGTACCCCAGAAAGCTGTACTTGTTTTCTCTGCATTAGGAGAAGAGGAGTTCCAAGCTGCAAAGCAGGCGGTGGAAGAGCAGTGTCAGGTAAAGATCAGTAAAAACGGCAATGAGGTTACGGTAATCGGAACCTCCGCCCATGCGGCAACTCCCTACCTTGGAAAAAATGCAGGTCTTGCAGCGGTGATTTTTGCCACAAAGCTTCCCTCTATCGGAGCAGAGCTGAAGCAGGATTTACAGCATCTTTTGGAACTTTTCCCTTATGGAAAGACCGACGGCTCCGGCTTGGGCATTAAGATGGAGGATAAGGAAAGTAAGGATTTAACCTGTACCTTGGATATCTATGCCATTGACGGAGAAGAGCTTCGTTTTACCTATGATTCCCGTGTGCCTATCTGTGCTACGGAGGAGAATTGTGTAAATACCGCAAGAAAAAATGTAGAAGCCAAGGGCTTCCAATTTGAAACCAAGGGAATGATTCCTCCCCACTATGTACCCTCCGATTCCCCCTTTGTACAGAATCTTCTCTCTGTTTATGAGAAGGTGACCGGATTAAAGGGAGAGTGCCTGGCAATCGGTGGCGGTACCTATGTGCATGATGTGGAAAATGGCGTAGCCTTCGGAGCGGTTCTTCCGGATGTGGATACCAGAATGCACGGGGCTGATGAGTGGATTAAGGTAAAGGATCTACTTTTGGCGGCAGAAATTTACGGAGAGGCAATTTTGGCGCTTTGCCAATAATCCGGCGAAGCACCGGGATATTTATGGAAGATAAAATGACAGAAACTATTGTGAAAAACGAGGCTCTTCCGAAAGAGAACTATACAGCAGAGGGTTCCGGGGAAGAGTTGAAGAATGAAAATATTATAGAAATCAAGGGGCTTGGCAAGACCTTTAAAACTGACGGTGAGGATTTTGTGGCATTGGATCAGATTGATTTGTCCATCCGAAGAGGAAGCATTCAGGGCATTATCGGTCTTTCCGGTGCCGGAAAATCCACCTTGGTTCGTTGTATCAACTACTTGGAAAAGCCCAATAGCGGACAGATTTATTTTCAGGGGCAGAGCCTGGGCTCCATGAAGCAAAGGGAAATTCTTGCCATGCGGCAGAATATGGGCATGATTTTCCAGCAGTTTAATCTTCTTGAGCAGAGAAATTTGTTGAAAAATGTCAGCTACCCCCTGGAAATTTCCCATAAGGGCGGTCCTATTTCCTACGTTAAGAAAAGGAAGGCAAGACTGGAGAGGGCGAAGGAGCTTTTGGCGATGGTGGGTTTAGAGGGAAGGGAGTACAGTCACCCTTCCCAGCTTTCCGGAGGACAGAAGCAAAGAGTAGCCATCGCCAGAGCCTTGGCGACAAAACCGGAGGTCTTGCTCTGTGATGAGGCGACCTCTGCCTTGGATCCTAAAACTACAGAGCAGATTCTGGAATTGCTGAAAAAGATCAATCGGGAGATGGGGGTGACCATTATTTTGATTACCCACCAGATGTCCGTGATTGAAGCCATTTGTGATGAGGTGGCCATTATCGATCACAGCCGTATTGCGGAAGCAGGCCCGGTGAAGGAGGTTTTCCGTTCCCCTAAGTCGGAAATCGGAAGAAAGTTGATTTTGGGAGAGGGAGAGAAGGAAACTCGATTCGGTACCGGAAAGCGCATTCGTTTGGTTTTTGACGGACGTTCCGCCCATGAGCCTGTGATTTCGGAAATGATTCTTTCCGCCAAAGCACCGGTGAATATTCTCTTTGCCAATACCAAAGATGTGGATAATATTGCCATGGGGCAGATGATTATAGAGCTGCCGGAGAATCCGGAGGATGAATTCCAGATTCTCAGCTTCCTAAAGGAAAGAGGAATTCTGTATGAGGAGGTGCATTCATGAGCATGAGTTTAAAGGAGCTTTTGGCACTTTTTTCCAAGGAGACATTGGCAACCTTATATATGGTAAGTATTTCCACTTTGATTTCCTATGCCATCGGTATCCCTTTGGGGGTGATTTTGGTGGTAACGGAGGAGGGCAGTATTGCACCGAATAAGATTATTCATGGGATTCTCGGATTTTTCACTAACATTTTCCGAACCATCCCCTTCCTGATTCTTTTGGTTATGGTGCTTCCCATTACTAAGGCTTTGGTGCATACGACGCTGGGACCTAAGGCGATTATTCCGCCTCTGGTAATTGCTTCCGCACCCTATATAGCCAGAATGGTGGAATCTTCCTTGAAAGAAGTGGACAGCGGAGTGATTGAAGCGGCGAAATCCATGGGTTCCGACAGCTTTCAGATTATTTTTAAGGTCTTGCTTCCGGAGGCCAGACCCAGTCTCTATGTGGGGGCGGCAATTTGTATGACCTCTATCCTTTCTTATTCCGCTATGGCGGGCTTTGTAGGGGGTGGCGGTTTGGGAGCCATTGCCTTAAACTATGGTTACTATCGTTACCAGACGGATATGATGCTGATTGCAGTGGTGGTGCTGGTGGTTATTGTTCAGCTGGTACAGGAATTCTGGATGAGACTGGCGAAGTACAGCGATAAAAGAGGAAAGTTGAATTAAGAAATTCAGTAAGATATTTAGATAAAGCAGTAGTCTTTATTTAAGTCGGCAGATAAGCTTTACAAAAATTTTATAAAATTGAATTAAATTCGGAGTTCTTGCTTTTTTCTATTTTTTCTTATACCATAGGGGAGTTGAAAAGGACTTTTCAACAGGGAGCACACCCAAGGAATAGAGTAGAAGAACATTTTCCTATGGGAAGGAAAGGATTCTCCCTAATGGGAGAGAAAGAGGAGTTTTATGAAAAAGAAAATTGGCGTGCTTGTGGCATCCCTTGCTTTGGCCTTTGGGCTTGTAGCATGTGGAGGACAGAAGGCAGAAACTAAGGCGGAGAGTGAGAAGCAGACTGAGGCCGCTTCTGAAAAGGCTTCCGAGAAGGCCGGAGAAACAGAGAAGGCTACAGAGAAGGCTGAAGCGGGAGAGACCGTGAAGATCAAGATCGGTGCTACACCCAGTCCTCATGCAGAGATTTTAGAGGCTGCAAAGGATGCTTTAAAGAAGAAGGGCGTGGAAATCGAAATCGTTACCTACAACGACTATGTACAGCCAAACCTGGCTACAGATCAGGGAGAAATCGATGCCAACTACTTCCAGCATCTTCCTTACTTAGAGGAGTTTAATAAGGAAAAGAATACCAAGGTTGTTTCCGTAGGAAAGGTTCACTATGAGCCATTCGGAATCTATGCAGGACAGTCCAAGGATTTAAAGGAACTTAAGGACGGCGCTAAGATTGCAGTTCCCAACGATACTACAAATGAGGCAAGAGCATTGTTACTGCTTCAGGACAACGGTATCATCAAATTAAAGGATGGGGCAGGTCTTACCGCAACCAAGCAGGATGTGGTAGAGAATCCTCACAACATCGAGTTATATGAGGTAGAGGCTGCACAGATTCCTCGTTCTTTGGATTCCGTAGACTTTGCTTGTATGAACGGAAACTTTGCACTTCAGGCAAACCTTAAGCCATCTGATGCTTTAGTTGTGGAGAAGGCTGATTCCGAGGCTGCTCAGACTTACGCAAACATCGTTGCCGTAGCAGAGAAGAATAAGGATGCAGAATGGGCAAAGACTCTTGTGGAAGTATTACAGTCCAAGGAAATTCAGGACTTTATCAACAAGAAGTATGATGGCGGAGTAGTACCTATTCAATAAAAACAAAGTGAACATGGGACTGTGAAAAAGCGGAAAGGGGAATCCCGACTTCCCTTTTTCATAGTCCCATTTTGATTATCAGAAGGGATTTTTGTATATGAAAAATAAAGACATGAGAAGAGTGGCAAGAAAATTTTGGAGGGAAAATTGGTTTACGATTTTTCTTTCCTATATAGCAGGATTATTGGGCTTCGTTCTTTTGACCATGCTCTTTTCTTCTCTCCTTAACCCTTTCATTCTCTTTACCGGAGATTTTTCTTTGGGAGAGCTAAGGAGAGGAATCGGTCTTAGCCTTACGGGAATCCTTTTTGCTTTATATGTTTTTGTGTGTATTTTTTACTTTATTGTATTGGGATTCTCTTTTCGAAAAATGTTGCTGGAGATGTCCAGGGGAGAAAAGAAGGTGAATGCCGCTATGATTTTTTACGGCTTTCACCCCAATTCATTTCCGTTGCTGGGAAGAATGTTGGGCTTTAGTATCTTGGCTTTTCTCTTTTCTGCGGTAATTTCTTTAGGGCAGGAAGTAATAGACTACTTCTTCGGAGAGGGACTCATTTACTGGTCCTATTACGGAGTAAGCTTTGCGGTTTTAATCTTCTTCTCCCTTTTCTTTGATATGACCTTCTTTACCGTCTGGGATGGAGAGGGAAATAGCCTTTGGCAGAATATGAAAAAAAGTGTTGCGGTAATGAAGGGCCAGAAGTTCTCTTATTTCCGTCAAATTCTGTATTTTTCTTTGGTAACTTCCGTTGCCGGATTTATTGCGGTAATGTGGTCCTTTATTCTAAAATCTCCGGCTTTACCCATTTTTGTGTTGTTTTTGTATTTATCCATTTATCTGCTTCCTTACATGGGCTTTGTGCAGGCTTTAATTTATCGAAAGGGAGCAGGGGATTTTTCAACGATAAGCGCTACGAACAGAGACGCCTATCAGAGACATGAAGAGCCTGCGGTTTCCGAACAGCAGCCCTCAACAGTCGAAGCGGCTCTTACAGAACAGTCCGCAACAGTCGAAGGAGCTCCTACAGAACAGTCCGCAACAGTTGAAGGAGCTTCTGCAGAACAGTCCGCAATAGTCGAAGGAGCTTCTACAAAACAGCCTAATGAAAATGAAGGAGGCTTTTCTGTGGTAATCTCCGAGGACCAGGAAGAGCGAAACTTGATTGGAGCGTCGGAGACTGCCGGGGAAGGAATGGAAGCCGGCGGGGTGGAGCAAGATACAGCTGCCGCAGGAACGGAAGCCACAGAGGCGAAGCAGGAGACTGCCATCGAAAATAAGCCTGAAAGCGATGGGGAAAATAAGCCTGAAAGCGATGGGGAAAATAAGCCTGAAAGCGATGAGGAAAATAAGCCTGAAAGCGATGAGGAAAGCAAGCAGGACCCCAATCATAAAATGAGTTTTGAAGAAGCCAGAAGACAGTATACCGACTATGAGGAATAAGGAGGAAGTATGAAGTGCCCCTTTTGTAACGCGGAGGATACCCGAGTCATTGACTCCCGTCCGGCTGATGATAATACGGCCATCCGCAGAAGAAGACAATGTGAGGTTTGCGGAAAGCGTTTTACCACCTTTGAGAAGACGGAAACCCTTCCCTTTATGGTGGTGAAAAAGGACGAAAGTCGTGTGCCCTATGATCGTTCCAAGCTGGAAGGGGGAATTCTTCGTTCCTGCCATAAGCGCCCCATTTCTCCTAAGCAAATCTCCGCCTTGGTGGATGAGATTGAAAGTGTGATTTTTCATCAGGAGAGTAAGGAAGTCAGCACCGATACCATCGGGGAAATGGTGATGGAAAGGTTGAAAAACCTGGATCAGGTGGCCTATGTGCGTTTTGCTTCTGTCTACAGAGAATTTAAAGATATCAACACCTTTATGGAGGAAATCGGAAAGCTTCTTGGAGGAGGCTTAAAGACGGAGGGAAAAGAACTTGAAAAATAAGACATTTGCACTGTTTCCCTGTTTTTCCATTTCTTCCATCTACACCTTAGACTTTGAAAAGCTGTATCAAAAGGGCTATCGAGCATTGCTTTTTGACATCGATAATACTTTAGTGCTGCATGATGAGCCTGCCAGAGAAGAGACGGTGGCCCTGTTTCATCGGATGCAGGCTGTCGGTTTTAAAACCGCGGTGCTTTCCAATAACGGAGTAGAAAGAGTGGGGGCATTTCAAGACAGGGTTCATGCGGATTTGGTTATTCCCAATGCGGGAAAGCCTAAAGCGAAGGCGTATTTACAGGCAGTGGAGCAGTTTGGGATAGCAAAGGAGCAGGCGCTCTTTTTCGGCGATCAGCTGTTTACGGATATCTTGGGCGGAAATCGTGCGGAAGTACCTACTGTACTGGTAAAGCCTATGGGGAAGGAAAAGTATTTTCATATTCTTCTCAAAAGAATTTTGGAAAAACCCTTTCTTTTAGCTTATCAGAGAAAGCATGCTCTCTTTCAAGAAGAAATTGCGGCAATGGCCTAGTCGAATGGGAAAAGTCTCCATATAAAAAGCATACATAGGAAAAAGTGCAGATATCAGGTGTTCACAGCGGAAAAGGAGAAGAGGGAAAATGGGAATGATTGTACCTTTAACAGGGGATTCTGAAAAGGATTTTCTAAGGGATGCCAAGGCATTAGCCCTGCATTCCCTGTATCCGTTTCTTTACGGGGTGGAAATTCGCTATGACTGTTTGAAAAAGCGTGAGGAGAAGTTAGGTAAGTTTCTGGGAGAACTTCGGAGAATTTTAGGAGACAAGAAGCTGATTTTTACGATTCGTACAGAGCGTCAGGGTGGCTTCTTCCCCTATGATAAATCTTATTTCCAACTGAATATGATGGCCATGGAAAGCGGTTATCCGGATTATATTGATTTAGAGGTGGAGCTGGACGGTAAAGGACGGCAGGCTTTTTTAGACTGCCACGCCATGATTTTGCAGCTGGGAGGAAAATGCATTGCCTCCTACCATGATTTTCAAAAGACACCCGGCCGGGGAGAATGTAGAGAGATTCTCAGTGCTCTGGCCTCCTATGGAACGGACACGGTGAAACTGGCCTGTATGCCAAGACAGGAAGCGGATGTTTTGAATCTTCTGCTGGCCTCCCGGGAATGGAAGGATAAGCATCCGGAAAGAAACTTAATATGTATGTCTATGGGGGAAATGGGAAAGAGCTCCCGAGTGCTGGGTAGCCTTTCCGGCTCCAAACATAGCTTTGTGCAGGCCTTTTCCGCCTCCGCTCCCGGCCAGTTCGCTATAGAAGAATATATGAAGCTTTGGCGAAAAATGGAGGGAAGAAAAAACATTGCCCTGATCGGTTTTATGGGAAGCGGAAAAACAACCTTAGGGGAGATGCTTTCCCAAAAGCTTTCCCTTCCTTTGGTGGAGCTGGACAGAAGACTGGAAGAAAGCTTTTCCATGCGGATTTCCCAGTATTTTAAGCAGTATGGGGAAGAACGTTTTCGGAGAGAGGAAACAAGACTTTTACGGGAAGTGCTGACGGAGGAAAATAAGCTGTCACAAGACTTGCAGGAGGATTTTCCTGCAGTTTCCCCGATAAGAGAGGAAGAGAAAATGCTCTATGAGGGACAGGCGGAAATGATTCTATCCCCGGGAGGTGGAATTGTGCTTCGGGAGGAAAATCGTAAGCTTTTACAGGAACATTGCTTTACCGTTTACCTACAGCTATCGCCCAAGGCGGTTCTGGAAAGACTGGAAAAGGAAGCGGAGAATCGACCGGTATTACAAAACAAGCTGGATCTTCATTCTATAGAAAAGATTATGGAAGAGCGGGAAAGTCGTTATCAGGCCTGTGCCGATGCGGTGCTTTCTGTGGAAGGGAAGACTGTGGAGCAGTGCATGGAGGAAGTGCTGAAGCTATTAAGGGAAGAGGGTCTTTTTTACTTTCCTGAATTCTGTCAAAAAACGAAGGAAATCTAAAGGAAGAAGAAAGAAAATAAAAGATTTTAATCTTCTAGGGAAATACTGGGATTTATAAAGGAAATATGCTATTCTTGCAAAGAATTATCATTTTCAACAAAAGGAGAGATTATGAAACGGAAAAATTTAGTTCTTGCTTTGGCGATTTTAAGCAGTTTGGCTCTTGCGGCTTGCGGCAATAGCGGAAAGACAGAAACCAAGGTTTCTGCAGAAACAGAGGCAACAACAGAGAAGGCTACAGAAAAAGCTGCGGAGAAAGCATCCGAGAAAGCATCCGAGAAAGCAAGTGAAGCGGCAGGAGAGCAGAAGGCAAGCAATTTTTCCGTATCCGATAAGAGTTTGGAATTTACCGCAGAGAATTTAGCTTTGGAGTCTGTGGACAGTTCTATTTTCGGGGAGAAGGATTTAACCGTTCTGAATGTATGGGGAACCTTCTGCGGACCTTGTATTCAAGAGATGCCGGAGCTTGGAGAGTGGCAGAGAAGTCTTCCGGACAATGTACAGATTATCGGCCTGGTGGCTGATGTGGCCGGAAAAGAGGATGCAGATCATATTGAGCTGGCAAATACCATCTTGGATAAGACCAATGCGCACTTTACCAATATTATCCCCAACAATGATTTTGCGGAATTACTCTCCGGTGTAGTTGGCGTTCCCACCACTTTCTTTATTAATAAGGAAGGTAAGATTGTAGGAAAGCCTATTGTGGGAGCCCAGGTTCCTAAGTATAAGGCTTTTGTGGAGGAGTATTTGAAAACGCTGGCTTCTTAGAGCAGAGCTTTTCGCAAAAAATATCAGCGAACTATTTGCAAAACTCTTTCGTGAATTTTTCGCAAATTATCAGGGTCATTTTCGTAGAAAAATTTTTCCTTTAGAAAGATTTTATTATTGACAAAGGGCTTTGTATTTAGTAATATGAACAGGTCGCAAAAAACGCGACAGGGGGTCTTAGCTCAGCTGGGAGAGCATCTGCCTTACAAGCAGAGGGTCACAGGTTCGAGCCCTGTAGGCCCCAGTATTCGGTCCGGTCTGCGTATTATGCGCAGCCTGGGTCGGACATTTTTTTCTAAGGCGAGATAGCTCAGCTGGCTAGAGCACACGGTTCATACCCGTGGTGTCGAGGGTTCAAGTCCCCCTCTCGCTACGATAAATCGAAACGATTTCCGTAAAAGGGACGTTTCGATTTTTTTGTTCTTAACAAGGAAATTGCCTTATTCCGGAGAAAGGAAGAGCATGAAAGATCTTTGGCAGAAATTTCTTCGATTTTATCATAAATACAGCTATGCCAATGTCCTATGGATCGGCATTATTTATCCCCTTTGGTTTAAGTCCATCGAGTCCAGAGTGACGGTGGCTACCGGATATCACATAATGCATACGAAGATCGATGAAATGATTCCCTTTTGCGAGTATTTCATCGTGCCCTATTTTATGTGGTTTCTTTATATTTTTCTGGGAATACTGTACTTTCTTTTTACCAATAAAGAAGACTTTTATAAGGTCTGTTTGTACCTGTTTATCGGGATGATTTTTAGTCTTCTGATTTGTGAAATCTATCCCAACGGAACAGATTTACGTCCGCCTTATATCAGCGATAAAAATATTTTCCAAGTCATGGTAGCCGGCTTGTATCGTGTGGACACCCCTACTAATGTCTTTCCCAGTATTCATGCCTACAATTCCATCTGTATGCATGTGGCGATTATGAAAAGTAAGGATATCCGGAGGCTGCGCTATGGAAAAGCGGTGGTATGGGGCTCTTTTCTTTTGTGTCTTTTGATTTGTATGGCAACACTGGTGCTAAAGCAGCACTCTATTTTAGATGTGGGGGGAGCAATCCTTTTATCTTTTATTGCCTACGGCTTTGTGTACGGCTACCCCAGCTTTCGTTTATGGGAATATCTGGAGAAAAAATATCCTTCCCTTATGCAGGAAGAAGGATAGTATAGAAGAGGAGTTACAGATGGAAGAATTTCATTTTTGGAAAAATGCCATCGGACATTTTAAAACCATTACAAAGCATAAGATTCTGGTGATGCGCTACTGCTTTTCCATTGGGCTGTATAAGCAGGGCTTGCTCCATGACCTGTCCAAGTACAGTTGGACGGAATTCAGGGT
>CALIEL010000342.1 GCA_938022235.1 Oribacterium parvum | reverse complement strand
GTATATGTCATTTCCGGTATTTTATCTGCACTTGCCGGTCTGGTCCTTGCTTCCAAGCTACAGAACGGACAGGCTACTGCTGCAGTCGGTTATGAATTAAATGCGATTGCTGCCGTTGCCATGGGTGGAACGAGTATGTCCGGAGGACGTGGCGGAATTCCACAGACCGTGATTGGGCTTATTGTTATCGGTATCATCAATAATGCATTGAGTTTGCTTGGAGTTTCCGCTTACTGGCAGACCGTAGCAATGGGAGTAATTATTCTGATTGCAGTAGTGATTGACCAGGTAAGAAAGTAGGGTTTTATACGGTCGTTCTATTGTGAATACAAATAAGCCAGCGGGAATATCTGAAAATTCAATATATTTTGTACATATAAAATGTTTAAAAATATGATAAAATAAGCAAGTTTAAACATGAAATTTGAATTTTTGGAGGTCAACCAACATGAAATCGACAAAACTAACCCCCATCTTATCCATGCTCTTGTTACTTGTGCTTCTTGTATCAAGTACAGCAGCTTGTGCGAAGCAGGCACAGAGCACAGAGACGGCTGCAAAGAAGGAGAGTCAGAAGGAAACAGAGAAGGTAGCGGAAACCGCGAAAGAAACGGAAGCTGCGACGGAAGCGGAGGCTTCTTCCGGTAAGGCGAAGAAAGCGTGCCTGATTACGACTTCTCCTCTTGGAAATGAATTCACAAACCTGATTTGGTCGGGATTTGAAGAATTAAAAAAAGAGGGTTGGGAGGTCAAGTGTATTGAGGTCTCGGAGGCAGCAGAGTATCCGGATCAGATTCGTGCCATGGCGAAAGAAGGCTACACGGCAATGTTCACAATGTTTGATGAACTGAGCGAAGTAGCACTGAGTCTTGCGGATGAATTAAAGGAGAATTATCCGGATCTTCATGTTTTCATGTTGGATACGTATATGGAGCATGATAAAAGCAACTTTACCAGTGTGTCCGTGGATCCTTTTGAGTCGTCTTTTGTGGCAGGGTACATTGCAGCAAATATGACGAAGAAGAAAGAAGTTGGTTGGATTGGACACAAAGACATTTTGAAGATTCAGCGTTTCCGTGACGGATATACTGCCGGTGTAAACTACGCAAACAATGGAGTAAAGGTAATTTCCGCTTTCACAGGGGATCCTTTTGATCCGATTAAAGGGCAGGAGACGGCGAAAGCGATGATTCAGAATAATGACATAGACATCATATACCAGACAGATTATCTGGGAGGACCGGGGGTCATTTCTGCTTGTGCGGAAGCGGGAATTAAATGCATCGGTGTAGATGACTGGCAGGGGTATATCGATCCGTGTGTATTCTGGTCTGCTGTGAAGCCGATGAATGTAGCTGTCGTGTCCCTGGCCCATGATACCTTGAAGAACCGTCAGTTTCCAACCGCGCTTGATTTTAATTTAAGTTCCGGTGGTGCAGTTTATGACAAGCGAGATGAGAAGAATATTCCGCCTGAATTGTTGGAGAAAGTAAAGAATTTGATTAGTGAAATCAAAGAAGGAAAGATTGACGTATTTAAGGGGTATGACAATTATCGCTTAAAGTATTAATAGATAAAAGTTAGTAAAGGGCCGTGAAAAAGCATGCGCATCGTATTCTTTTTTGCGGCTCTTTTCTAAGTTCAGCAGAGGTTTTACATGGAAAAGACTTCCTATTTACTCGAATTAAAGGGGATAAGCAAGTATTTTCCCGGAGTAATCGCAAACGACCATATTGACTTACGGATAAAAGGCGGACGTGTCCATGCGATTATCGGAGAAAACGGTGCAGGCAAGAGTACATTGATGAACATAATTGCCGGTAGTTATTTTCCGGATACGGGAGAGATTTTCTTAAACGGAGAGAAGATTGAGCTCCATAGTCCCGGGGATGCTGTAAAGCATGGCATTGGCATGGTGTTTCAGGAATTTATGCTCTTTCCGGGGTTAAGTATTTTGGAAAACATCATTATGGGGGCAGAGCCGCAAAAAGGATGTTTTATTGATCAAAAGAAAGCAAGAGAAAGCATTCTTTCTATCTGTGAGGCTTATCAGTTTCAGTTGCCGCTGGACGATAAGGTAGAAACGGTTCCGGTAGCAGTGCTCCAACAAGTAGAGATTGTGAAGCTGCTTTATAAAAATGCAAATATCATTATCCTGGATGAGCCGACCAGTGTACTGACTCCACAAAGTGTTGCAGGACTTTTTGCTGCAATACGGAGATTGATTGCACGCGGAAAAACAGTGCTGTTGATTACGCATAAACTACAGGAAGTTATGGAAATTGCGGAGGATATCACCGTCTTAAAAAGTGGAAAAGTATCGGGGAATATTCGAAAATCGGAGGCAAGTGAAGAATTGCTTTCCAAAATGATGTTCGGTTCCGAGATTTCGTTGCAGGTCAAAAAAGGAAGCAGCGTGAAGAAAAGAGAAGTTCTAACTGTGAAAAATTTAAATCTGTTCTCGAAGTTTCATGTGCCCATTGTGAAAGAAGTACAATTCTCTGTTCGGGAAGGGGAGATTGTCGGCATTGCAGGTATAGCTGGGTCGGGACAGAAAGAATTGGCGGATGCTTTGATGGGACTATACCCTCTGAAACAAAGTGGAAAAATATATTTGGAAAAGGAAGAGATTACACATGCTTCTGTAGGAAAGAGGAGGGAAATTGGCATAGCTTATGTAGCGGAGAACCGAAAAACGGTGGGAACCTGTGGGAAGTCATCCATTTGGGAAAATGTTTTCATGGGCTTTCCGAAACAGAAGGAAAATCGGGGACGCCTTTTACTTCATAAAAAAAGAGTAGAGAAACAGTGTCATGACATTGTTGAAGACTTTTCCGTGAAAACAGCGGATATCCATGCAGCAGTTTCTACCTTATCAGGAGGAAATATACAGAAATTACTCGTAGGGCGGGAGTTTACACAAGGAAAGAAACTCATGATTATAGAAGATCCTACAAGAGGAATTGACATCTCCGCTGTTTCTTATATCTGGAAGAGAATCCTGCGTCTTGCGGAATCCGGAATTGCCATCCTTCTTATCAGTCATGAACTCAGCGAATTGAAAGAATTATCGGATAGAATCTTGGTCATGTATGACGGACGTTTACTGGAACCGGAGAATAGCACCGCGCTTTCAGAAGAAGAGCTGGGGCTTTGGATGACCGGGGGAAAAGCCAAGGGAGAAGGGAAGGGTGAGCAGTAGAGTGAAGAAAGAGATACAAGAGGGAAAAAGACTTACTTTTCATAAAGAAATGAAGCTTATCATACAATACGGTATTGCGATGCTGCTCACCCTCTTTTGCGGTGCTTTATTGGTTCTTCTGCAAGGAGAAAGACCGCTATATGCATTAAAGGAAATTTTTTATGGCGCATTTGGAAATGAAGTAAATATCGGAACGAGTCTGCGATGGATGACGCCATCATTACTTGTTGGAGCAGCGGGGGTTATTTCGTTTCGTGCGGGAGTGATGAATATGGGAATGGAAGGGCAGATGTATCTTGGAGCATTATCTTCTGCGATACTGGGGTATTCTCTGCATTTGCCGATGTTCTGTCATATTTTTCTTTGTCTTCTAATAGGAGGAGTGACAGGCGCGCTCTATGCACTTATCCCGGGACTGATTCGATTGTATTTTCATATACATGAGTTAATCACCACGCTCCTATTGAATTTTTTGGCGGCACTTTTTACGGAATATATTGTGATGTGGGTGATTCTTGGAGGAAAGCAGGCAGAGAACGGATCGCAGTCGATTGCAACGCCGGAGATTGTAAAAACTGCTGTTTTACAACCGATTATTAGAGATACTATGGCGAGCACAGGGTTCTTTATTGCTATTTTTTTGGTGCTTCTTCTATGGGCTCTTTTTCGATTTACCATCTTCGGATATGAACTGAATCAAATGGGACGAAATACTGCCTTTGCGAGGCAGGGGGGTGTAGCTATTGAGAAAAATTATCTTGCGGTTCTGATGCTTTCCGGCGGGATTGCCGGACTATGCGGAGCGATTGAGGTAATGGGATCCTATCATCGTTTTATACCCTATTTCAGTAAAAATATGAGTTGGGACGGCATTATGATTACCCGAATTGCGATGAATAATCCTCTAGCAGTCTTTCCGGTTTCCTTTATTTGGGGCGCATTGAAGGCGGGGGCCTTAAATATGGAACGCGTAACGAAGTTGAATCGTTTGGTAGTGAATTTGATTCAGATGTTTTTTGTTCTTTTTATTGCGGTAGACTATGCTTCTATCTGGAGAACGCTAAAACGGAAGCTTTCCGGGAAGATGGGAAATGATGCAGGGGAGATGAAGCTCTAACGCGAAGTGTAGAGCGATAGAATGGAAGTTGGATGGAAAACGAAGTTTGTGAGGATCTCGGATGAAAGAGTTCATCAGTTTATTTTTAGGAAGTGTTACTTTGGCAGCAACTGTACGTATGGCAACACCCATATTGTTTACTGCACTCGGAGGTTGTTTTAGCCAGAAGGCGGGAACTTTTTGTATTGCATTTGAGTGTTTTATGCTTTCGGCCGCTTTTTTTGCAGCGTATGGATCGTATCTCACGGGAAGCCCGTATGCCGGCACTCTGTTCGCTATTGCTACAGGGGTCTTGTTGGCAGGATTTTATGGACTTTTTGTCTATACTTTTCATGCAAATGCCGTCATTGTCAGTATCGCTTTTAATTTTGGGGCATGGGCGGGGACAACCTTACTTCTTACGAAACTCTTTGGCGTCCGAGGATATTTTTTCAGTCCGAAAATCAAAGGATTTTCTTCGATTTCTGTCCCTTTATTGTCTCTTATTCCCTATCTTCGGGATATTTTTAATCGACAGTCCTTGCTTGTTTATCTGGCTTATCTCTTCATTCCATTATGTTTTATTCTCCTGTATAAAACGCCTTTCGGACTTCGCGTGCGAGGGGTAGGAACAGCTGCAAACGCGGCGCGTACAGTGGGGGTGGACGTACTGCATTATAAATGGATGAGTCTTATGATTATGGGAGTCTTATCCGGGATGGGGGGCGCATACATCACGCTCTCCGGGATGAATATTTTCTCGGAAAATATGACCGCGGGAAGAGGATTTCTTGCCTTTGCCGCAATTTTAGTGGGGGAAGCAAATCCGATTAAAGTTGCGCCGGTTTGTCTTCTTTTCGATTATACCGATGCACTCAATTTAAAGCTTACAGAAAGTGGATTTCCGGTACAGATTTTGAAAATGCTTCCCTATGCGGTAGTAATTCTGGTTATGCTGCTTTCCAAGTGGAAGGAATTTGACGGGATTCCGCGTTTACAGGAAGAAATTGAATTATAGGAGGAGAATTATGGCGAAGTTTCTAATCGAGACAGCATTGCTTACGCATGGACTTGTGTCTATCGATGAGGCGGAACTTATATCGCAATGGCCATTTCAGGAAGAAAATTTAGTTTGGGTGGAAGAAGGGAAGATTCGAATCGGAACACTGAATGACTATCTTCCAATTCGAAGAAGGGCGGAAAAAATCATACGTGTTGATCGCGACATTCTGCAAAGGAGTTTGGAGAATAAAGAGGACGGCTGTCTTACAGCATCAGGTACGATGGTCGTTGCTGAGAGATTAGGCATTCCGCTGGCTGTTACTGCCGGTATGGGAGGAATCAGTAATTATATCAAAGGAGAAGAACTCTGTCCGGATCTTCCGGCACTTGTTGAATCGAAGACAGCCCTGATTGCGACTTCTCCAAAGGATGTCGTGGATATTCCGGCAACGATTCAGTGGATACTCAATCATGGTGTAAAAGTTTTTGGTGCACGAGAATCCTATTGCTCAGGTTTTATGTTTTCCGGAGAGAAGATTCCACTGACCGGGCAATTTCCAATTGGAAGTGCGATTCATTCCGGAACCTTGATTTTACAGGGTATCCCGGAAGAAGAACGTATTCCTAAGGGAGATATTTTGGAAAAAGCTTTGGAAGCTGGGCTCCAAGCACAGGAGAAAGGGGCGTATTTTCATCCCGCTGCAAATGCAATGATAGACCAACTTTCAAAAGGAAAATCATCCCGCTTACAGCTACATTCTTTGATTGAAAATGCGGTTTTAGCAGAAAAGCTGTAAGAGAAATCCAATCTCTCCCTACCATTCTCCCTCTTTTGCAGTAGTGCTTTCTGCCGCAGTTTCCTTGTCACTTGCCG
>CALIEL010000341.1 GCA_938022235.1 Oribacterium parvum | reverse complement strand
CTGATTGGCATGCTTTTCGGCTTTTTGTATATGCTCTTCGAACTGCCCAATAGCTTTATCAAAAGGAGGCTTTCGGTTTCTGCGGCGGAGCAGGGAGACAGAAGGATAGGGCTAAAGCTCATTTTCTTTATTTTGGATCAGATTGATTCCATGTTCGGGATCATGTTTTGCCTGGGCGTGTTGGCGCATCTGACACCGTCCCAAACTGTATTTGCGATTTTTCTGGGAGGCCTTACCCATATTTTCGTGAACTGCCTACTGATTCTTTTTAGGGTGAGGAAATATTTATAATTGAGTTGCGGAGATAGGAATACATACACGAAGAATAAGTTGTTGAATGAGTTGAGGAAATATTGATGAAGAAAATTTTTTTAGGGGTCTATCATCCCAGTGTGCTTTTAACCTATCTTGGGCTTTCCATTTCGTTATACGGAGTTTTCTTTTCGAAAAGTTTGGCCTTTTCTTTGATTTTACTGATTCTGGCAGGACTTTGCGATACCTTTGACGGCATGGTAGCCAATGCGTTTCAAAGAAATGATCTGGAAAAAGCCTTCGGGGTGCAAATTGATTCTTTATCGGATCTTATTTCCTTTGGTGTGTTTCCGGTACAGATTTATCTTCAGTATTTTGCCAAGTTCGGAGTCGTTTCTTTTCTGCTTTCAGTGCTATATCTTCTTTCCGTAGTGACCAGACTTGCCTATTTTAATGCCAGTGGAGGAGAAAAGAAGGATTATTTTACCGGCCTTGCGGTGACCTACGCTTCCTTTTTTATTCCCCTTTATGGATTATTCAGCGTATATTTTTCCATAGAGAAAATTCTTCCGGGAGAGCTTTTGTATGCTTTACTGGCTTTTTTCTTCGTCTTTAACTTCAGAATGAAGAAACCGAGTCTGAAAATCCGAATCGGTCTTTTACTTTTGGCTGTTCTCTTTGTGATTTTGCTGGTGAGAAAGCTCTAGGGGAGAGGACTATGGGGAAAGAGCAAAAACAAAAAGAGCAAAACGCCCCTTCCATTATTGAGCGAAAAACAGGAAGGATGATTCAAGAAGAGGAGTATGGGCAGAAAGCCATTTATTTTTTGTACCATCATTTTCTCGGAAGACTTCTTCTCAAAATGATTTTTGCCCGTCCCTATTTTTCTTTTCTTCGGGGCTTGTATTACAATAGCTTTCTTTCTAAAAAAGAAATTGCGCCTTTTGTGGAAAAATACGGACTTTCCAAAGAGCTTTTAAAGAAGAATTATCAGAGCTTTGGAGCTTTCTTTTCCAGAAAAGAAGCCGTGTATTTACGGGATGCCGGGAAAGAGAATAGAAAGGAAAATGGAGAGGCATGGAAGGAAAAGTTACGGGAGAAAGGACAGGCGAGAAAGCGAGCTTTCTATGCCACCGCTTCCGGAAAGCTTCTGGCCTATAAAATAGACCAAGAAGGACAAATCATTTTCTCCGGCAGTGAAAACAATGGGGAATCCAATCCGCTCCCTTTGGAAATCAAGGGGAATTTCTATTCCATAGAAAAAATCTTGAAAGCTCCCTGTCCGGAATTCTTGAAAGGCGGAACGCTATTGATTTTTCGCCTTAGCCTGCCGGATTATCATCGCTACATTTTCCCGGCAAGGGGAAGACTTTTAAGAACAAAGAAAATCAAAGGAAGGTTGGATAGCGTGCGTAAAGAGGCCGCCCACTTTAAAGCATTTTCCGAAAATAAAAGAGAAATCAGTCTTTTGGAGTTGGAAGGCATGGGAAAAATTCTCCATGTAGAAGTGGGGGCAATGCTGGTGGGGCATATTCATAACCACTTGGGATTTAAACCGTCTTTCGATAAAGCCGTAGAGTGCCATAAAGAAAAAGGGACAGAGTGCCATAGAGAAAAGGGAAATGTTCAAAGTAGCGGGAAAAATCATTTGGCTCATTGCTTTGTCGCAGGAGAGGAAAAAGGCTATTTTTCTCTGGGAGGCTCGACTATTGTGGAACTGCTAAGTGATAGAATTGTGATTGATAAAGACCTTTTTGAGAATACGAACAAAGGCTTGGAAACGAAGCTGGAAATCGGGGAAAGGATAGGCTATGGAAAGGCTTAAGCGATTAAATATTTACTTTAAGGAAATGTACCCCATAGTGCCAAGACTGGGACTGGGGGTCATGATTTTCCTGGAAATCTACTTTATTGTGCTCTTAAACCATGGGGTGGGAAAGGAGACGCTTCTTTCATTTCAGCCGGTGGAGGGGCAGTCGGCACTTTACAGCTTTTTTGTGCAGCATGATATTTTGGGGATGCTGATTTGCAGTTTTACGGTTTTTAGCTTCTTGCTTTGGCTGAGAATTGCGGATGACTTTAAGGACTACGAGCTGGACAAACGGCTTTTTGCCTTTCGGCCTCTTCCCTCCGGAAGAGTCACAAAGACGGATTTACGAATTTTTGCCACCATACTCATTTCCTTTACCCTGCTGATTAACTTCCTTTTCATGAAGAATTTTATCTTCTGCTTTATTCTTTATACCTACGGAAGCTTAATGGCGGTGTGGTTTTTCCAAAAGCATAAGATTGCAAAATCCCTTCCTCTGGCTTTGGTTACCCATAATCCGGTGCAGATTCTTCTTAATCTCTATGTGATTTCTTATACCATTATGAAATATAAATTGCCGGTTTGGGATATCACAAATTTCATGGCCGTGCTTACCCTGTATTTTCCGGCTCTTATCTGGGAGATTTCCCGGAAGATTCGGGCACCGGAGGAGGAAACGGAGTATATGACCTATTCCAAGCTTTTCGGCTATAAAAAATGTATTCGCTTTGTCTTTATTTTGACCTGGGTAGACATTTGCACGAACTT
>CALIEL010000340.1 GCA_938022235.1 Oribacterium parvum | reverse complement strand
TCCATTTCATAGCCCACACCAACTGTAGGGGAGCCTTGCATGGTTCTTGATGCAATCAGTAAGCCTGCAATACCGGAAAACACTCCACAAATGATATAAACCCGAAGTAGCATGCTCTTCACATTGATTCCTGAAACTTTTGCCGTAATACTGTTTCCGCCGATAGCATATACATGACGGCCAAATACTGTTTTATTCAAGATAAATCCACTAAATACGGCAATGAGTAAAAAGTAAAGTACCAAAATCGGAATCACATTTGCAATAGAAATCCCTGCAATGCCTTCAAACTGTTCCTGTAATCCAAATACCGGAGAGCCCCCACTGAGAATCAGTGCTGCACCTCGCACAATGGACATGGTTGCCAGCGTAATAATAAAGGGCGGTAATTCCGCATAAGCAGCCCCAAAACCGTTGATAAGTCCGATCAGTGCCCCGGTTCCCAATGCCCCTAGAATCGGAAGAATAATAGGAATGCCTTGCATTTGAGCCAGATAGGCTGCAACAACGCCTGATAATGCAACAACAGATCCTGCAGAAAGATCGATGCCTACGGCAATGATAACAAACATCATTCCACATGCCAAAACGCCATTAATAGAGGCTTGCTTTACCACGTTAATTAAGTTTCTGGGTTTAGCAAAAGCATTTGGAGAAAGTATCATCAAAATGATTACCAGCACTATAAAAACAACAAATATGCCGTAATTCTTGAAGTTTATTTTTTTGCGATTCATTGTGTTATTCCTCCTTTTCTTGCCGATGCAAGTTTCATGATTGCTTCCTGGTTAAACTCATCTTTGTTCAACTCCCCGGTAATATATCCTTCAGACATTACATAGAGACGATCACAAATTCCCATCAATTCCGGCATTTCTGAAGAAATCACAATAATCGCTTTCTTTTGTTCCGACAGAGCATTAATCAGTTCATAAATTTCATGTTTCGCGCCAACATCTATTCCTCTGGTAGGTTCATCAAAGATAATAATTTCCGGCTCTCCTAAAAGCCACTTTGCTAGAACCACCTTTTGCTGATTTCCCCCGCTTAAATTTCCTACAAGCTCATCTCCATTTGGTGTTTTAATACGTAGCTTCTTGATGTATTGCTCAGTAACTTCCCCTTCTTTTTTTTCTTGAATGATGCCATGTTTACTTACTTTTTCCGCCAGAGACACCATTGTTACATTTTCTTTTATACTTCCTATCAAATTTAATCCTGATCGCTTGCGATCTTCCGTAGCAAATGCAATTTTATGACGAATAGCATCTTTGGGATTATGAATTTCTATTTCTGTGCCATTAATGCGAAGTTTACCCTTTTCTCTTGGGGAAACGCCAAAGAGTGCTTCCATTGTCTCACTTCGGCCGGAACCTACCAAACCGGCAAATCCCACAACCTCGCCTTCTCTTATCTGAAAGCTAACATCCTTTACATATTTTCCACTTGCAAGATTTTCTACTTCAAATAACACCTTGCCGGGATGATTGCTTTTCTTCGGATAAACATCCTGAAGCTCTCTACCCACCATTGCACGGATCAAATCTTCCTCTGTAAAGTTTTTGGTCTCATCTACACGAATCAGGTGACCGTCACGAAGTACTGCGATTTTGTCTGAAATTTTGAAGATTTCATCCATCTTATGAGAAATATAAATAATCAAAACACCGGCTTTTTTCAGCTTTTCTATCTGTTCGAAAAGAATTGCAGCTTCTGCTTCCGTAATTGCCGAAGTAGGTTCGTCCATAATAATTACTTTGGCATGAACAGAAATCGCTTTTACTATTTCAATCAATTGCATTTGGGCAACAGAAAGATTCCTCATCAAGTCTTTTGCATCAATTTTTATCCCTACAGAATCCAAAAATGCCTGTGCTCGTTTCCGTTGTTCATCCATATCAACGCGGGCAAGCATTCCCTTCTTTTTGATTTCTCTTCCCAGAAAAATGTTTTCAGAAACCTCCATATCCAATAGTACATTCAGTTCCTGATGAATCATGACAATTCCCTTATCCATAGCAGCCTTGGGACTTTGAAATTGCTCTTTATTTCCCTCCAGAAAGATTTCTCCCCGATCTGCTTGGGCAATTCCCATCAGAATTTTCATCAGAGTGGATTTTCCGGCTCCATTTTCTCCCATAAGTGCCAGAACTTCACCACCTTCTGCGCTAAAGGAAACATCGTCCAGTACTTTTACCCCCGGATAATCTTTACTGATATTTCGCATTTCTAAAAGATGACTCATATATCCACCTCACAGCTAGTTCCTAATCATCTACTTTCATGCATCCAAGAAAAGTTTTTCCCCATCATTTCTTCCAAATACAATGCATATCAATAAAATATATTTAACTTAATTGTGTATATTATGGATATAACATGGGCTGTTTTTGATAATATTATTGTTATATTTTGGATTATAATTCCTTGAAACGAAGCAGTCAATGCCGACTATCATATTCGTGATTTTACATACATCTCCATGGTTATAATTATTTATTATTACCCAATTAATTTATATTAATAATTAACTATTTCAAATAAAGCTACCATAGCTTTTTATATTCCATCACTTGAACAACCGCATACGTTTACTTTGGCCAAACAAATTAATTTATAATTTTGTAGTAAAAATACATAAACATCAATTTAATGTGTAGATACTTCAAGGAGCTTATTATGATACTTTACTATCAAGATTGCATTGATAAATACTGTAGTGATTACAGGCTAAAAAAGGACTTTTTGACGAAAAGCTTTTAAAGGAAAAAAGTATAAAATAATTCGCTGATGCGTAAAATCGCCTGAGAAACAAGAAACAATTATTCTGCCCAATTCTCAATTCTCAGAGCATTCAGTCTGGAAAATTCTTTCACGTTATTCGTTACAACTGTATATCCAAGAGACTGCGCATGACCTGCAATCATCATATCGAGAGAGCCTATAGGTGTTCCTTTCTTCTCCAAATCTGCTCTAATCTTCCCATAACAATCAGCTGCCTCCACATCAAAACCCAGAATCTCCATATTCGCTAGAAATATGAAGAGTGCCAATCTGTTCTTCTCCACAGCTGCACTCTTTTCTTTTTAAGTAAATCGTACAATGGTACCCCTATAATCTTTCCCTGCACAATCTCTTCGGCTAAGTGCTGCTCTAGAAACAAGAATTTTAGATGATTTTTTTGTTCCAATCTGCATTTTTTTCATCCAGAAGAATACCTGTTGCATGAAAATTTTTCATAAATCTCTCTAACTAATACAAACAGAAGTATGAAATGGTGTAAATACAGTCTTCCTGTTCGATATTGTTTTTTGAAAATAGAATTCCATGTCTGATACCCGAATAATGATTTAAAGAAAAATCTACCGCCTCGCTTCCGACAATGCACATAACATCGATTTATTGTAATTACTTTTTATCGTCATTTAATAATGT
>CALIEL010000339.1 GCA_938022235.1 Oribacterium parvum | reverse complement strand
AGAAACTTTCCGATTTTCCTGCTTTAAATAATTGGATATGCTTCTTGCACTGAAGCTATGTCCCACATTGTCCAAAAGATAGAGAATCATCCTCTCCAATAGTTCTACATCTCGAATATTGTTACGCTGAACCACATCCTTTAAGAGCACTGAATTATAGACATCTCTAAGATATTGCATAGAAGCATCTTTATCATAGCGAAGATTCCCTAGAAAAGGCATCCCTCCCATTTCCAGATAATTTTTGAATTCTTTTGTAACGGAAAACTCTTCATTTTCCTGTTTTATAGATTCCAGGTATTCTTCGAAAGAAAATGGGAAAACCACAAACTCCACATAACGTCCGCCAAGATAGCTCGCCAATTCTCCGGAAAGAAGCTTTGCATTGGAACCGGTGATATAGATATCACAATCAAAATCCACACGAACAGAATTAATGCATTTTTCCCATTGTTCCACTTCTTGAATTTCATCAAAAAATAAATACACCTTTCCTTGGATCGATGAAATCCTTTTTTTCAGTTCTTGGTACAAGGAATTCGCTGTGCAGAAATCAGCATTTTCCATTGACTCAAAGTTAAAGCTGATAAATTGAGTCTCTGCAATACCTTGCCTTCGGATTTCCTCTTGAATAAGACGGAGCATAACAGACTTTCCCGACCGGCGAATTCCGGTGAGAACCTTGATAATATCCTTTCCGATAAACGGTTTAATCTTATTGATATATCTCTCACGTTGAATCATTTGTGGAGACCTCCTCTTTGATTTATGGAAAACGTGAGACTATTATACTTGATATTTAAAACAAAAAGAAGATTTTTGTTCGATATGACTGACAAAAACCTCTTTTACACATAGGCTGTTTTAGAGCTTTAACCATTCCCATGTGAATAATCCGCCTTTAAGGTCTCGGATTCCAGACCAATAAAAAGACACCCTCCCAAATGGGAAGGTGCCGATTTAATATGGTATTTACTTATTCAGTACATTATCTTCATAAATCCTATCACGCACTTTCTGCATTTTGCGTCCTTCATCTGAATAGTCGTAGTAATCAGGTGGAGCAAAGCCGTCTGTCATGAGCCAATCATCTATCGACAATAGAACTGACCTAACTGTTCCTGAATCTAACAGAATCTTCGGAATTTTCTCAAGCAAATAAGCTCTATCATCTGCATTTACTATAATCATTTTATCCTCCTATACTGGGTTTACTTGAATTATTTTTTGCTCACTGATACTTACTGCCACAGAACAGCTTGCACCGATATATTGTCTTCGATAATCATCTCTAATGACATAATCCTTTTCAACCGCCCCATTTTTTAAAGCGTCGCACACATCACCAACTTTTACTCCCATCCTCATACCTTTATGCTGGGTTGAAGTTTGACCTATTACGCAGTCGATAAAGTGGGTTGTGTAACTATCAATAGATATGCCGTCAAAAGTCTTTAATCCTATAACTTTATCTTCAACCTCTTGAGCCATGTTCTTATATACTGTAAAGCCTGTCAGAACATGGATTTCTCCTATTTCTACAGCGTGATTATACCCTTTAAGCAATATATATTCTCGTGTTCTATTGTACCTCGCCTCGCTATACTTATCTACTGTGTCTAATCATATTATTTCCAAAAATCTTCTTTTAAACAGAAAAAACAATACAATATTTAGATACTCAAAAATCTTTAATCTACTCTATCTTTTAAAAATATCTCTTTGTAAAATGATAAAATACTTAATTCAAAGTCTCCCTACATACACAGGACAAATTTGTTTTGGCTTTCTTCACAGCAATGTCCTTGCCGTTCTCAGCCATAATCTTGTCAATCTGTTCCTGTTCGTGCCCAAGCTCCTTTAAAAATTCGGTTTTCACAATATCTCCTTTCACACATAGGTTGTTTTAGGGCTTTAACCAGCGCCCCGTGAATGATCCGCCTTTAAGGTCTCGGATTCCAGACCAATAAAAAGACACCCAGCCCGGAGGCGAGGTGCCATTTTAACGTATGAGGTTGTAATCGTATCATTTACTTAATACGTAGTCGAGAAAATCCTCGGAAAGTCGCATATTGTACTTTTCGAAGTGGTAGACCATACGATCGTCCCAATACCAGCCGGCCTCCTCGTCGGAGTAGCCGGAGACGCCCTTATCCGTAGTCTGTCCGGTAATCTCGTCCTTAAGGCTCATACCAGCGGCGCAGTCCGGCTTAAATCCCTGTAAATACTCGAGAATTTTGCCTTTCTGATATATCGGATTCGGGAATATTTCGTTTTTTATACTCGGGTGCTCCTCGTTTTTACTGAACTCCCTTATATTGCAAATAGGCCTCATTTATTCTCCCTTGGCTTGAAAGTTTCCATTTTGCCCGTATTTTCATATCGCGACGCTCCTATTGTGAAAGAGTGATTGTTCCTTGCCCATAGTATATCATTTGGCGCGGAAACTTCAACTCGAAGCTCGTCTTCTTTCAACACGAAGCATTAATCTCAGCATTTGCAGTGCACTATATATTCATCCCATTGATTCTAAATATAAAATAGCAGAGCAATTTTCCTCTAATAGTATCTAGCCATTTTAGGAAAATCATTCTGCTATAATTTAATCTATTGATTTGTATTCAATTCACTGTAATGCCATTAGCGTTTTGTCCTGTATTTTTTATCTCTCACTTTCTTTATATATTCAATCCATTATTCTTCCACCCGTATTTCTCCCGCCAGCTTCCCATTCTCAATCAAGGACTTAAGCTGTAATCTTCCGGCTACACCTCCGGACATCCGATCTATTACTTCATTGGCTGCCGGGTGAAAATACTCTCCTCTTTCCTGAGCCTTCAGACCAGCTTCCAAAGCCTGCTGCAGAATAGATCTGTCTTCGATTCGTTCCTCTTCTTTGATATCCTGTAAAATCAGAGTGTGCGGTTTTACTACAGCTTCTTTCTTTAATATTCCGGAGATAGGTATTTTCTTTCCTGCAAACATAAAGCCGGAACAGTAATCATGACGAGCCCCCAATATCTTTACCTGATGCTTTAATAACCAGTCGATAGAGCTTTGGATATCCACCACATCCTTCGGAGAAGTAGCAATTAAAATGGTTTTACTTTCAACAAGTGCAGGCAAATCCGGACACAGAGTCTCTCCATGAATATAGCTGCTGATACCTCCCATACCTGCAGTTACTGCTACAGGAACACCATACAGCTCTGCAACCGCCATCGTGCCGGAAGCGGTCAAGCATCCATTCTCCTTCTCCGCCATGGCCTTAGGCAAAATTTCTCTATTGATTCTCTTAATCTCTTTAGCCCTTCTTCGAAGTGGAAAATATTCTTCCATTGTCCCATGGCAGATTTTGCCATTTTCCAGCCAGACCATTTTTTTATCCTTCCAAGGCCATAAAGATAGGATTTCTTCCTCTCCAAGGGAAACTAA
>CALIEL010000338.1 GCA_938022235.1 Oribacterium parvum | reverse complement strand
GATCCATGCTCTCTATCACATCGTCGGAAATCTGGTCGAAATCGATAAGAATGACCTGATCAGCAGCCGCTGTAGTTAAATTCGGGGCAGAATTCACCCCGTACTTGGGTTTACAGGAAACTAAAGATAACAAAGCCATAAGGCATAAAAGACAAGCTCTCTTCTTCAACATGGAAACTCCTTAAAAATTAATATCTTAATATATTTTTTCTCTGTTCTTATGCTAAAGCAGTATAGCATTGAACAGCATTTTTAGCAATTTTTTATGAACAATGAATCCCGTATATTTCTTCCACAGAATAGGGCAAGGCCGGTAAATTTTCTCTGGTAATCAGCACATAATAATTATTGGAATTACGAATTCTTTTTGCAAAATCCTTAGTTTTTAAAAACCTGCTGTCTTCGTCAACAAAGACTATAGAATCATGAACATTTTCCAGTGTTTCCTGCCAGTATTTTCCGGAAAGGGCTACACAGGCCTTATCGCATTGAATTTGCACGCCAGAATCCTTGCCAAGATTTCCATATTCTTCAATCATAGAGAACAGCGTTGTTTTTCCTGTAGCACTATCTCCTCGGATAATAGTAATATTTCTTTTTATAGAAAATGCAAATCGAATCCGCTTATTTTGTATAACAATGTGGTGCATTCCCTTCATTTTAGAAGTCCTCCAAAGGAATTTTAATAGCTTCCTCTAAATACGCATTGTAGCTTTCTACCATTTTGCCGGTATTTAAGATAAATGCGGAAAATCCTTCCACAGTGCTAAAATCCATGATGTGATGCAAATTAATTGTTAAATCTTTATGAGACGCAATGGTAGAAATCCACTTGGCGCAATTATCTCCGCAAGCCGATCCATTAAAGATATGTCCACTATTATCAAAAGCCATCAGCAAAAGGGTCTTGACTCCCCCGGAAAGCCTTTCAGGGGGAATCGGTCCCAATATCGGACTCTCAATTAGATGGCTACTAACCACCTTGGATTGATCCACATCTTCTATCATTACCTTTGCCAAGTCCTCTTCCAGCCACTCATCTTCATATTGATTGTTAAAGTATATTGAAGGCGTATAAATTGCATTTTCCATTTCTCCGAAAAAAATCTTTAACAAAGCACTTCCTCCTAAGCTAGAGTCTTGACCACACGATTCTAAGCTATCCTATCACATTTTCCTTAAATCTTGAATTTAAGTTTTTCTTATTCACAGTAATAAAAAAGACGCATCCCTTAAAGGATACGCCTTTTCTATACTTCATCCTGCTAAAAGCATAAACAGCCTTAATATCGTGCTGTACTGACTTTATTTAAGCCTTAAGCCGAAAGCCAATTACTTTCTTGGATTCTTAATCTGCGCCTGTGCTGCAGCAAGACGTGCTACCGGCACACGGAATGGAGAACAGGAAACATAATCCAGTCCGATATCATGGCAGAACTCAACGGAAGAAGGATCTCCACCGTGCTCACCACAGATTCCTACGTGTAAGTGCGGATTTACAGGCTTTCCTAACTCGATAGCCATCTTCATCAGCTTTCCTACACCAACCTGATCCAGCTTAGCAAATGGATCGGACTCGAAAATCTTATTGTCATAGTAAGCATTCAGGAACTTTCCTGCGTCATCTCTGGAGAAGCCGAAGGTCATCTGGGTTAAGTCGTTGGTTCCGAAGCAGAAGAAGTCTGCATTCTTCGCAATATCATCCGCAGTGAGGCAAGCTCTTGGGATTTCCACCATGGTTCCTACCTGGTAAGCAAGATTTACGCCGGCCTTCTTGATTTCCTCATCAGCAGTCTCTACTACTACCTTCTTAACAACATTGAACTCCTTCACTTCGGAAGTAAGAGGAATCATGATTTCCGGATTCATCTTCCAATCAGGATGCTTCTTCTGTACATTGATTGCCGCACGGATAACAGCCTTGGTCTGCATAACGGCAATTTCAGGATAGGTAACAGCAAGACGAAGTCCTCTGTGTCCCATCATTGGGTTGAACTCGTGCAGGGAAGTGATGATGTCCTTAATTTCCTGTACGCTCTTGTTCTTTGCCTTAGCCAGCTTCTCGATTTCCTCTTCCTCTTGTGGAACGAACTCGTGAAGAGGCGGGTCTAAGAAACGAATGGTAACAGGGTTGCCCTCCAATGCCTCATAAAGTGCCTCGAAGTCTCCCTGCTGGTAAGGAAGAATCTTCTCTAATGCTTCTTCTCTCTCTTCCTTGGTGTCGGATACAATCATCTCACGGAAAGCGAAGATTCTTTCGGGATCGAAGAACATATGCTCTGTACGGCAAAGTCCGATTCCCTCTGCACCAAGCTCTCTTGCCTTCTTAGCATCCTGAGGAGTATCCGCATTGGTACGAACGGCAAGCTTTCTGTACTTGTCTGCCCAAGCCATGATTCTTCCGAACTCTCCGGCAATGGAAGCATCCACGGTAGGAATAACGCCGTCATAAACATTTCCGGTAGAACCGTCTAAGGAAATGAAGTCTCCCTCGTGGAAGGTCTTTCCGCCTAAAGTGAACTTCTTATTTGCCTCGTCCATGACAATGTCGCCAAGTCCGGATACGCAGCAGGTTCCCATTCCTCTTGCTACTACGGCAGCGTGAGAAGTCATACCGCCACGAACGGTCAGGATACCCTGAGCCACCTTCATACCGGTGATATCTTCAGGTGAAGTCTCCAAACGAACCAGAATTACCTTTTCTCCACGTGCTGCCCAAACTTCCGCATCGTAAGCTGTGAAAACAACTTTACCGCAAGCAGCTCCGGGAGATGCGCCAAGTCCCTTTCCAAGAGGAGTAGCTGCCTTTAAGGCCTTCTGGTCAAACTGTGGGTGAAGAAGGGTGTCCAAGTTACGAGGATCAATCATAGCAACTGCCTCTTCCTCGGTACGCATTCCTTCATCTACCAAATCACAAGCAATCTTTAATGCGGCTTGAGCGGTTCTCTTACCGTTTCTGGTCTGCAACATATACAGCTTTCCGTGCTCTACGGTAAACTCCATATCCTGCATATCTCTATAGTGCTTCTCTAAAATCTGACAAACTTCTGTAAACTGCTTGAAGGCCTCAGGGAACTTTTGCTCCATCTCATTGATGTGCATAGGAGTACGAACACCGGCTACTACGTCCTCTCCCTGTGCATTGGTTAAGAACTCACCGAACAATCCCTTTGCTCCGGTTCCGGGGTCTCTGGTAAATGCTACACCGGTTCCGCAATCGTCACCCATGTTTCCGAAAGCCATGGACTGAACGTTTACAGCGGTACCCCAAGAGTATGGGATGTCGTTGTCTCTACGGTAAACGTTGGCTCTTGGGTTATCCCAGCTTCTAAATACCGCCATAATAGCACCGTAGAGCTGCTCCTTAGGATCGGAGGGGAAATCGGAACCGATCTTGGACTTGTACTCTGCCTTAAACTGCTCAGCCAGCTCGTGTAAGTCCTCTGCGGTAAGGTCAACGTCCTGGGTAACGCCCTTCTTTGCCTTCATCTCATCGATAAGCTCTTCGAAGTACTTCTTACCTACTTCCATAACTACATCGGAGTACATCTGGATAAATCTTCTGTAGCAGTCCCAAGCCCATCTTGGATTGTTGGACTTCTCAGCCAAAACTCTAACAACATCTTCATTTAAACCAAGGTTCAAGATGGTATCCATCATACCCGGCATGGAAGCTCTTGCTCCGGAACGAACGGACACTAACAATGGATTCTCATGATCTCCAAACTTCTTTCCTGTAATCTCTTCCATCTTAAGGATGTGTGCGTCGATCTGCTCACGAATCTCGTCATTAATCGTCTTGCCATCCTCATAGTACTGTGTACAAGCCTCGGTAGTAATGGTAAATCCCTGAGGAACCGGTAAACCGATCTTGGTCATCTCCGCCAAGTTCGCTCCCTTACCACCCAAAAGCTCGCGCATGCCTGCATCACCTTCTTTGAAAAGGTAAACCCATTTTCTTGCCATTGTGCATCCTCCTTAATCGATTAGGGAAAATGGAAAAAATTTTTTTCATTCCCGTCATTTGAAGTAATTGTCAGATTGTTCGTGATAAAATACGAAAATCATACCTCGTCATTATAAACAAGAATAAAATGATAGTAAAGGGAGGAAACAGGTAAATTCAGCTTTTCTATTTCCTATGCTTTAAAGCGATATCCCACACCCCAAATTGTTTCAATATATTGTGGCTTCACTGCATTTTCCATCTCAATCTTCTCACGAAGCTTCTTGATATGTACGGTAACGGTGGCAATATCGCCGATGGACTCCATTTTCCAAATCTCCTGGAACAGCTCTTCCTTGGTGTAAACCCGGTTGGGATGAGCCGCAAGAAAGGCCAAAAGGTCAAACTCTCTGGAGGTAAAGGGCACTTCTTCCCCATTTACAAATACTCTTCTGGCGGTGGTATCAATCTTTAAGCCCCGGATTTCAATGATTTCATTTTCTTCCTTGCCGCTATCCCGAAGTCTTGTGTATCTTGCCAAATGTGCCTTCACTCGGGCTACCAGTTCACTGGCGGAGAAGGGCTTGGTCATATAGTCATCCGCCCCAAGGCCTAATCCTCTGATTTTATCGATATCGTCTCTTCTTGCTGAAACCAAGAGGATGGGGATATCCTTCTTGCTTCGTACTTCCTGGGTAATAGAGAAGCCGTCTCTTCCCGGAAGCATCAAATCCAGAATCA
>CALIEL010000337.1 GCA_938022235.1 Oribacterium parvum | reverse complement strand
ACGGCCTTCATTTTCAAAGTCAAAACCAGATCATCACCCTCTCTTTTCGCGGAAACATAATATCCTCCCGTAATATGAAAGGAGGTAGCCCGATAGGAAGCCAGAAAATAATTATCGGTCACATCGGTAGGGCTTAGGGTAAGAAGGAGTTCCAATTCCTCTCCTACCTTTACGTTGGACTTATTCTGTCCTCCCCATTCTGCGGCGGTAATGGTAAAAAGAGAACTCTTTCCCCTTACGGTTACCTCATGCTTTTGAATTTCAGCCTTTTCGATTAAAATTTCTCCGGGACTGTCTCCGGACTCAAGCTTTGAGTAAATCTGAATATGAATACTGTTAATCGGTTTAGAGGCGGCAAAACTCACTCCCCCGCTAAAATACAAGAAAAAAAGGCATAGTCCTACGAGAGCTATCCCTTTTTCCAAAAAATGCAAAAATTTGTCCTTCATGATTACTCCTCTTCTTAAGAAACTAAGAAGAGAAATTGTTTTTCCGTTCTTCCCTTCTTCGTTCCCGTTCTGCCCGATCCTTCTCCGGATCCCCGGTAAAGCCGAGGAAATAGATATAGATCTCCACTATCGCCTGAAACAATTCCTCAGGAATTTCTGCCCCCAGTTTCATTTGGGTAAGAAGAGAAGCCAAACTGTCGTCTTCATAGACGGGGACGCCTGACTTCATTGCGGTTTCCGTAATTTTTTCCGCCATGTGGCCCATACCGGCCGCCACAATCATAGGGGCGCCGTTTTTCTCATTATCATACTTTAAGGCTGCCGCCTTTTTCTCCATTATCTTACTAAAGTCTGCCACTTTCTCTCCTTTATTTCCTGAAGATAGTATTCTATCGACAGTTTTTTCATCCTTGAAAAGGACCTTTCCTTAACAAAATCCTTACACTTAAATTTACGGCTCATAACAAATAAGGCTCGATAATCCTTCCTTGAAGTTTACTCTACTTTGCCTTAAATCCTTACGTTTAAGCCCTTCTCCGCTTCCTTAATCTCTGGGAAAACTTCCTGAATTCGGAAGTCTCTGGTCTTTTGATATACCCCCAGATTCGCTACGGAAAGTCCGTTTCTTCTTAAAATATGGGAAAGCACGTCCTCCACATCCTTCTGCTTATCCATAAGCTCCTCCGGCATAAAGAGCTGTAAATCCACTCGCATATCGGAAATACCGGAAATGATTTCAAAATTACCCAGGCTCTGAATATTAAACTTCAAAAGCATCTTGGTCAGCTTTCCTCCGGCACCGTCCTTTGCTTCCTGCTCCACCCACATCTCGCTCATCACATCCTTGTCATCGTAACGGAAGGGCATCACCAAATGTTGCAGGGGCATATATACACTTTCATTGACCAGCAAACCGTGCAAAACCTCCTGGAAATGGGAAATATTTTCCGTTCCCGCCTTTCCTTCCGCTCCGGCCTTCAAAAAATCCGTAAAGAGCTTGGGGAAGGCATTTTCCTCCTGCCCTTTAACCTGATCTACAAGTTCCTTAAATGCTTCCTCCGGATTTCCCTTAAACAAAAGACGGAAGTCCGGATTATTCATCAAAGCATCCTTTTGCTTTGCCAAAAGCTCCTCGGAGCCGTTTTCATACTTAACCGCATACAAAATAAACATCACCACCGCATTTCTCACTGCCCCGTAGTCATGGGTTCTGGAAATGTAGTTAGACATGAAAGGAATAATCTGATTATTAATTAAGGAAGTGTTCTCCTCCGTCTTTCCCGGCTCAGCCTGAAAATTAAGCTGGGACAGCAGATCTTCAAACTCTCCCTGAAAGGAGGGAAGCAGCATCTTATCAATATCTCCCGCAATGGTTTCCATCTGCTGCAGAAAATGTCCGGAAGACGCGAAGTCGTTATAGGTCTTTCCGAAATTCAAAATCGCATTCTTTAAGGAAGGAGAAATATTGCTGCTTAACATTCCTCTTAAATTATTAAAGAGATTTCCGGAGAATTTGATTTGAGCCTTCTGCTGATCCTGTAAAAATGCTTTCAAATCCTCAGGGCTTTCCATCTCCATAGAAGAGAAAAGCTCCTCCATTACCTGACCGATTTCTCCCTTTTCCTGGGAAAGAGCCAGCGCTCCGTCACCAAATAGCACGGTCTCCAATGCTTTAGGAAGATTTGCCGTTTGAGAAAGCTCCTTTAAAAAGGCGGCATAGTTCCCTTCAAAATCCACGCCGGAAAAGCTTCCCTCTCCGGTAGCGGTACCGGTTTGTCCGGTATTTTGACCGTCTGCACGATTCACCGTACCCGGGGAAACCGGATTCTTTATAGAAGGATCTTGCGATATTCTCTGATTAATCGATGGATCCGGGGTAATCGGGGAAGAACTTACCTGTAAAATGTTTGCCATTTTCCCTCCTTGGATGTAAAATAAAATGATTTCAAAAAAATTGCAATTTTAATGGACGATTCCTTATATCGACCAAAAACCCGCCGATATAGTAGAGGAAGAAGGGGTTTCATTCATAAAATTTTTCTTGTGAAGGGAAGTATACCCCAAGAGTTTCTGATATGCAAGGAAGAAACTTGAAGCCATTTAACGGGAAAACCCAGGAGGACAAAAAATGAACTTTTCTATCAGACCTGATTTTAACACTCGAGTAGACTATCAAACTCGTCAGGCAGCACTACCACAGAAGCCGGTAGACCAGGTAGAAGCTACACAGAAAGCGGACGTAGACAGATTGTCCCTTTCTAAGGGAAACGTTGTAGACGACAGAAGCTTTGCAGCAGCTTTGTCTAAAGCTACCAATGATTCTCTTCGCGTAAGTGCCTCTGACAAAAGAGTAGCAGAACTTCATCAGCAAGTTCAGGCAGGAACCTATCGTCCTAATGCACAGCGTATCGCTGAGAAGATGTTAGGATATAAAGATTAATACAGAGGAAGAATGATGAATATTTCCAACAGAGAAAAGTGGGAACAGCTCCTGCCCGTATTTTCGGAGCTTTCCTCTCTTGTTTCTGCTTTATGTGACTTGGAGGATTCCTTAACTGTCTCCGCATCTAAAAATGATTTGGAGGAGTTAACCCGACTGGTCAGTGAAGCACAACCCACTCTGCTTCGTTTTCGAGGCCTAGAGCAAAAAAGAGTAAAGTTACAGAAAGAATGTGGATTTGCCCCTCGTTCCATGACGGAATTTCTCACCGGGATTCCGGAAGAATTGCGGGAGGATTGGGAGAATCCAATTGCAGATCTTCAGAATAATCTGAGACGCTTTATACATTCCAGAGAAAACGCCGATAGAATATTACAGGTTCGCATCAGCGACATTTCCCAGCAGCTTCAGGGACAGCCTGAAGTATCTTTCCGGGATAGAAGGGTGTAAGACTCTTCTCTTCCGGAGGGGAATGAACCTTAAGGCGTATTTTTTTTCGCCTATTTTTAGAAGTCTTAAATTTTAACAACCTTTTTTAGGAGGACACTATGGTAAGAGCAACCTTTTCCGGCTTTGATACAGCCCTTTCCGCACTGCGGATGAATCAGAAAAAATTAGATGTAGTTGGGCATAACTTAGCCAATATGAATACTGAGGGCTATACTCGTCAAGAGCTAAAGACCTCCTCTATTAACTATGAAAACCCAACCTCCTTTTACATGAATTCCAACGATGTAAATGTAGGCTTCGGTGTGGCCATGGATGAAGTACGCCAGTTAAGAGATCAATTTTTGGACGGACAATACCGTACCCAAAACGGAAAATCCTCTTATAACGAGTCTATCGGAGAATCCTTAAAGTCTCTTTCTCTGTTTTTGGATGAGACCAAGGTAAACGGAATCCGTTCCTCCTTTGACGACATTCAGCGTTCCTTAACCAATATGCAGGACCCTTCCAAGGTGCAGGATCCAGTTTATGAAGGTGAGTTAATGTCCAGAGTGCAGGCTATGACAACTCTGATGAACTCTGCTGCGGAGAGTATTCACCAGGCAGAAAAGAATGAGTTCCATAAGATTGACGGAACCAACACCTCCGAAAATGGTGCTATCCAAAAGATTAACTCTTTGGTTAGTGATATCGGAGATTTAAACAATCGAATCAAAAAGAATCAGCTTTTAGGAAACCCTGCATTAGAGCTGCAGGATCAGAGAAACTTAAAGCTGGATGAGCTTTCCAAGTATGTTCCTATCGAAGTGGAGCATTTCTCTGAGGAATACAGCTCTCCTACCCCTCCCACAACCCGTTATCGTATCTATAACTACGATTCCGCAGGAAATGTA
>CALIEL010000336.1 GCA_938022235.1 Oribacterium parvum | reverse complement strand
AGGGTTTCCAAGGTGCCATACTGCTCCGCCACCAGATAGGGGCTATGGTTCGGCAGCATCACTCCTCCGGAACCGATTCTGATTTTTTCCGTATTGCTTAAGGCGTACTGAATCAAAAGCTGGGTGGCACTGCTGGCTACGGAATGGGTGTTATGGTGCTCCGCAATCCAGTAACGGGTATATCCCAGCTCCTCCGCCTTCTTTGCCAAATTCACCATCCGGTCCATAGCTTCTCTATAGCTTTCTCCCTGCCTAAGGGGGACCAAATTCAAAATCGATACCTTCATCTTACTCTTCTCCTCCACGAATCAAATCCTCAAAGCTTCCGGACACAAAGGCACATAAGTCCTTTGGAGAGAGGCCGATTTGCAGGCCTCTCTTACCGGCGGAAACATAGATTCTTTCCAGCTCCTCCCCCTGCTTCTGAAAGTAGGTGGGAAAATGCTTTTTCATGCCGATGGGGCTACAGCCTCCACGAATATATCCGGTCAAAGGCTGAAGATCCTTCATGGGAATCATTTCCGCCTTCTTGTTTTGGGAGACCTTCGCCGCTTTCTTTAAATCCACTTCCTCCAGCACCGGAATCACTGCCACGAAGTAGCCTGTTTTATCCCCCTTTAAGACCAGGGTTTTATAAATAATTTCCGGGGGAAAGCCCAATACGGAAGCCACATGAGCTCCGGACAAGTCCTCCTCATCCACCGGATATTCCTGCTCTACATAAGGAATTTTTGCCTTATCCAAAAGACGGCATACATTGGTTTTATTGTCCTTAGCCATTTTTCCCTCCTTTACTTACTCGCTTCGTGTTATACTAAAAAAATATGGAAAATATTTGAAAATTAGATTTTTAGCCTTACACATTTTACACCAAAGAACAAAAGAAAGGAAATCATGAAATCCTATTTAAAACATATATTCTATCCCTTAGCCTGTTTACTTTTTTCTTTGTTTCTGGTCTTTATCCTCTTCGTCTCAGGCTTTGAGCTGGCCTGCTACGGAAATCCTTCTTATTATAGACAGGAATTTCAAAAATACCAAGTTCAAGAAGCTTTGCTGGAAAATCGGGGAGAGTCCATCCCCTTAGCGGATTTGGAAAAGGTTATGGGAGAGACCCTTCGCTACCTTCGGGGAGATCGGGAAAATCTCATTATCCCCGTTTCGGTAAATGGCGTGGAGCAGAACTTTTATCAGGAGGACGAAGCTTCCCACATGGCGGATGTACGGGTTTTGTTTACCCTAAGCCTCACCCTGCGCATGATGTTCTTCCTCTCCCTCTTGGCCATCGTCTTTCTCCTTGTGATTTTAGAGCACGGAAGGGCTCTTGCCATTCTGGGAAAAGGCTTCCTCTACTGCATGGCGGGTTTCTTGGCAATCTTACTGCTCTTCTTTCTCTATGCCAGTCAGAACTTTGACCAAGCCTTTACACAGTTTCATCTGCTCTTTTTCTCTCAGGGGAACTGGAGCTTTGACCCGGCTCTAAGCCGTATGATTAACATTATGCCGGAAGAATTTTTTCAGGACACCGCCTTTCGGATTCTACGATTCTTCTTGCTTTTGCTG
>CALIEL010000335.1 GCA_938022235.1 Oribacterium parvum | reverse complement strand
GCGAAAAACTTCGGTACCCTTGTTTTTCGCAAGTACCGGCGGGCTCAGATTGCCCTCTTTCATGCCTATACTGCATCTGTCGCTTCAATTCATTGATTGTTACAGTCCTTCTCTCCTCAGGTTTTCGCAAGTATCGGGCTTAGATTGCCATCCTTGTAGAGATTTATAGGGTAAAAATTACTCTTCACTATATTGTTTACATTGGAGGGAATGCTCCATTATTGGCCCTATAATGCGTAAATCTACGGTGAAACTTATTTTTACCATCCCATCCATGGGGAAAGTGCTTTATTTATTAAAGGAAAAGCGTTGGAGTTTTGCGTACAAGGCCTCCGGTAGGCGGAGCTCCATTTGAATTCCTTCTTCCTCATAAGAGAGGGAGAGAATTTTCCCTTCTTTCCGAATACTGTTTTCCCAAGCCGCTTCGCTGTAGGGGAGCAGGATGGACAGGGGGCGGAGATTGGCGGAGGCTTTCTCACTTACCGCTTCCATAAGCTCGGATATTCCTATACCTTTTTTAACGGAGATATAGAGCTTGTCTCCCCTCTTCTTGGGAAGCTCCGATAGGGGAAGAACCTTGTCGCATTTGTTCATTACATAGAGCATGGGGATATGGCTTGCTTCCAGCTTCTTTAGGGTAGCCAGGGTGCTGTCCATGTGCTTTTGATAATTGGGATCGGAATAGTCTACCACCTGCAAAATCAAATCCGCTTCAATGGCTTCTTCCAGAGTACTGTGGAAGGCATCCAAAAGCTTGGGAGGGAGATCTCGAATAAATCCTACCGTATCCGCAAAAAGGAATTCTTCTCCCCGTTCCCCCTTCACATGGCGAATGGTGGTATCCAGAGTGGCAAAAAGCATATCTTTTTCTTCCACCTTTTCCTTCTGGCCTTCCTTGCTCCAATCTAAAATGGCATTCATAAGGCTGGACTTTCCTGCGTTGGTGTAGCCCACCAGAGCGATTCTTGGAATATTGGACTTCTCTCTTTTCTGCCGTTTTACCCGGCGCACCTCTTCCTGCTTCTTACATTCTCTTCGCAGAAAGGCCATTTCCTCCTGAATCTTTCGCTTATCCAGTTCAATCTTCTTTTCTCCTGCACCACGGTTGGAAAGGCCTGCGCCTCCGCTTCCGCCCTGGCGGGAGAGATTTTCCCGAATTCCCACAAGCCTGGGCAGCATATATTGGAGGGTGGCATACTGCACCTGCATCTTCGCTTCCTTGCTTCTGGCCCGCTCCGCAAAGATTTGTAAAATCACCTGGGTTCTATCCAAAACCTCCACAGATAGAGCCTTGGACAGGTTATGGAGCTGGGAGGGGGAGAGGGCATTTTGGAAAATGACCAGATCCGCCTCATGGAAGAGCACGGCGGCTCTTACCTCCTCCACCTTTCCGGAGCCTATAAAGGTAGCGCTATCCTCTCTGGCCAGGCTTTGGCTGATGCTGGTGCAAGATTCAATGGACAAGGCCTGACAAAGGCCGAAGAGCTCCTCCATGTCCAGAGCAAAGTCTCTGTTCTCCGGAAATTCCACACCAACCAGAACTGCTTTTTTATTTTGAATTTGATTACTTTGCATAAAACTCCTTTATCCTCTACTCAGATATAGCTCCGCTTTTCTCTTTTACGGAAAACTACTTTATTTTTTTACCTTTGGTATAGGGATGCCATCCTCCCTTGCTACTTCCAACCACTCCGCTAAAACTATTTCAGCATTATGTATAGCTTCCGACCTGGTCTTTCCGTCTGCAAAAAATCCTTTTAGCTCCGGGATTTCTGCGATATAAAGCTTATCTTCTTCCGACCAGTATATTTGAATTTCCCACTCTCTCATAATTACCCTCATAGAAGCATAAATAAATATTATTTACATTATAAATAAAACTTATCATCGTTCCATATATCATGAAAATATAAAAGGATATAAATCAATGTTATGTATTTGCCCCGGGCTATAGGTCTGTAAGGTAGGTAGTCTGGGCCCTATACTTGCGAAATCCGGCAAGTGAAGAACTGTAAAAATCAATAAGTGAAGCGAATAATGCAGTATGGGGTTATAATGGGGGCAATCTGAGCCCGTTACTTGCTGAAAACCTGTGGAGAGAAGAACTGTATCAATCAATGAATTGAAGCGACAGATGCAGTGTAGGCATGAAAGAGGGGCAATCTGAGCCCGCCGGTACTTGCGAAAAACAAGGGTACCGAAGTTTTTCGC
>CALIEL010000334.1 GCA_938022235.1 Oribacterium parvum | reverse complement strand
GCAGGATAATTTTATCTTCACTAAGGAAGGGGTGAAGATGATTGATTGGGAGTATGCAGGTATGGCAGACCCCTTGCTGGATATCGCCATGGGAGCAATCTACTCCTATATGGATTTTGAAGAGGCAAAGCAATTTTTGAAGGATTATCTGCAGGTTGCGAAGGCGGAAGGAAAAGAAAAACCGCTGATTCTTAGCAGAAGAACAGAAGCAGATTTGGAGAAACTATTAATTGCCTATATGGGATTATCAGGACTGCTATGGAGCCTCTGGTGCGCTTATAAGATGAGAAAAGGACAGGAATTTGGAGAATACAGTCTAAAAATGCTTAGATACTTCAAGGATGCCAAGAAAATTTTGGGAATTTAGAAGCGAAATCGTTTTTGGATTTGAAAGACTTTGAAAGCGATGATCCTATACTTGGCTATAAAGTATAATCTCAAAAGTAGCCATTCAGCCATTAGCTTAAAAGACTTAACAAAGCCATAAGCCTAAAAGTGGCGAAGCCACTTTTATAAAAAGCAGCCGATGCAGATTTTTGCTCATAAGCTAGCTTATGGACAAAAATCTGTATCGGTTGCTTTAGCATTCCTACGGAATGCGTAGGCTTATGGCCTGTTCAGGGGACTGTAAAAAATCAAAATAGTTTTCTAAGCAATATAGGTCTAAATTTGGGGCACGCTCTCGCTAGCTTCGCCACGTAGCGGATACTAAGCGAAAAACTTCGATTCTCTTGTTTTTCGCAAGTACCGACGGGCTCAGACTACCCCCTCATTTAGACCTATATTGCCGAAAATCTATTTATTATTTTAATTTTTTACAGTTCCCTTATGGCTTATAGCTATGGCTTATGACGCCTATTCAAATCGTCGATAAGAAATAAGAACAATTCTTTATACTATTTTTACTTTTATTCTCCAAAAAATGGTATAAAATAACTCTATTGCTAAAAAAATATCAAAATTCAAGGAGGAATCCCATGGCAAAAACAATACTAGTAGGAGCTAACCACGCAGGAACAGCCTGTGCAAACACCATTTTGTCTTATCCCAATCAGGAGCTTACCATTTATGACCAGAACAGCAACATTTCCTTTTTAGGATGTGGAATGGCACTCTGGATCGGAGAACAGATTCATTCCGGAGACGGCCTGTTCTATGCAAAGCCACAGGACTTTCTGACAAAGGGAGCCAAGGTAAATATGGAGTCTCAGGTACTTTCCGTGGATTATGACAAGAAGACCGTAAAGGTACAACTTAAAGACGGACAGGTGATTGAAGATCACTACGACAATTTGGTTTTTGCTACAGGATCCATCCCCAACAGAATCCCGGTAAAGGGTTTTGATTTAGAAAATGTGCAGATGGTAAAGCTTTACCAGAACGCTGCAGAGGTTATTGAAAAGCTGAAGAATAAGGACGAATTCAAGAAGGTATGTGTTCTTGGAGGGGGCTATATCGGTGTGGAGCTTGCGGAAGCCTTCCAGCGTCTTGGTTTGGAAGTAACCTTAATCGATATGGTGGATCGTATTCTTGCAGGATATTTTGATGCTCCCTTCTCCGATGAGTTGAAGAACAGAATGGAAGAGCACGGCATTAAGCTTGCTTTGGGTGAGAAGGTAGAAGAGTTCTTAGGAGAGGGAAAGGTATCCGGCGTTAAGACCGATAAGGGTGTATATGATGCGGATATGGTAATCTGTGCAGTTGGCTTCAGACCCAATGCAAGCCTGGGAGCGGACCACCTAAAGTTGTATCAAAACGGTGCTTATCTGGTAAACAGAAAGCAGCAGACCAGCGATCCTTCCGTTTATGCCATCGGAGACTGTGCAAGCCTTTATGACAATGCAAGAGGCAGAGAAAACTATATCGCCTTGGCGACCAATGCGGTACGTTCCGGCGTTGTAGCAGGCCATAACATCTGCGGAACTCCTGTAGAAAGCTTAGGCGTTCAGGGCTCCAGTGCTTTAGGAATCTACGGCTACAAGCTGGCATGTACCGGACTTTCCTTGGCAGCGGCGGAGAGAGAAGGCATGGACGTATCCTACGAGGATTACGAGGATACCCAGTTCCCTGCCTTCATGGAAGTGGAGAATCCGAAGGTGAAGATTCGTATTGTTTACAAGAAG
>CALIEL010000333.1 GCA_938022235.1 Oribacterium parvum | reverse complement strand
ATCCAATCCGAGTCACGCTTTGCCAGATAGTCATTTACCGTCACGATATGCACAACCTGCCCTGCCAAAGCATTCAGATAGGCAGGACAAGTGGAGACAAGCGTCTTTCCTTCACCGGTACGCATCTCCGCGATACGTCCCTGATGGAGTACCACGCCACCGATTAACTGCACCGGGAAATGCTCCATGCCGAGCACTCTCTTCGAAGCTTCCCGTACGGTTGCGAACGCTTCCGGAAGAAGATCATACAGAATTTCCCCCGCACTGAGCCGCTCCTTAAACTTTCCCGTCTGTGCTTTCAACTCCTCATCAGACATCGCTGCCATTGTTCCCTGTAAAGAAAGGATTTTATCCACTTTCGGTTGTATCAGTTTCAACTCCCTACTGGAATGCGTTCCAAATATTCTTTCAAAAAGATTCATTCTTCTATACTCCTTCTCCATACAGCAAGCGTATGGCATTGTATAAATCTATAACTCATAGAGTCTACCATTAGTCCCCCTCTTTGGCAATAAAGAAGGCGTGAAAATGCTGTGTTTTCATTTAGCTGAAAGAATGGTATACTTCACTTAGAAGAAAGTTTTTTCTTCTCAAAGAAAAAGAAAGGAAGGGTTTATTTATGAACATTAGTATTACCGGAAGAACCATTAGTCTGACAGAGGGTCTGAAAAACATGGTGGAGAAGAAGCTTGGAAAGTTAGACAAATTTTTCCAAAAAGACACACCCTGCAATGTAACCCTTTCTACCCAGAAAGACTTGCAAAAAATCGAAGTAACCATTCCTGTCAAAGGTACCGTAATTCGTGCCGAGGAGGCAACGGAAGATATGTACCAGTCCATCGACCTCGTAGAAGATGTCTTAGAGAGACAGATTCGTAAGTACAAAGAGAAACTGATTTCCAAACACCAGGCCGCTTCCTTCACCACGGAATTCCTGGAAGCCCCGGAAGAGTATGAGGAAGAGGAGATCAAGATTGTCCGCACAAAGCAGATTGATTTGAAGCCGATGACCCCCGAAGAAGCCTGCTTACAGATGGAACTTCTCGGACACAGTTTCTTCGTCTTCCAGAACGGAGACAGCGGAAAGGTCAATGTTGTTTACAAGAGAAAGGCGAAGAGCTACGGCCTGATTGAGCCGGAAGAATAGTCTCTGTTTTAAAAAGCGAGTCCGTTTTACGGTCTCGCTTTTTTTGATCCCAGTCCCAAGAAGAAGAGGAAAAAGACAATCGGCAGCACAATCGGAACTGCAATATTGATAATAGCCTGTGAAACGTAGCAAAGAAGGCAGAACCCGCAGGCTCTCGGGAATACCGTTCTGCTAAAGTCCTCTTCTTCTCCCTCCTCGGTTTTTGAGAAGAGAGTCCGAAAAGCGGAAATAAGGAAAAGAAGGTAGCAAAGTAAGCCCAGTACTCCTAAGGTAAGAAGCACATTTAAGTACTCATTGTGTACATTATCAATCGCTTCGTACGCGCTCCGACTGACTTCCGCCTTGTAAAAATCATTCGTAATCATATAGAAACTATCCGGTCCATACCCGATCAGTCGCTCCAGGAAAGACATCTTCCTCGCAAAGAAATCAAAGCCCAATTTCCAGATAAAGCCTCTTCCGGACCCCCACGCGTCATTAAAAGTGAAATAGTCCGCATAGGCTGTAAGCGCCTGCACCCGATGGGAGAAGTTGGCATCATAAAAGACAAAGAAAACCGCCCCGAGAATACAGAAAAACAGAACAAAATACAGCGGCCGATAAATCTTCACCCCATATTCCTCCTTGCCTTTCCAAACAAGGACGCGAAGGAAGGCGAAGAAAACAATCGCAAGGTAAGGCAGCACCGTATGCCCCATCTTCAGAAAGAAACCGACATCGCCTAACTGGTAAGAAGAGTTTTCTTTCGGAATGAAAAAGACAGCCAGTTTCACCGCCAGGAAAAATACGATATAGAGGTCGATCACGGACAGCAAAAGGCTCTTTCTCTTAAAGCAGAAGAAGGGCAGGGCAAGGAAAAGGGTGAAGAGCGCGAAAACAACATTGTCACTCATCCCATAGATCGAGGCAATCACGGTATAGAAATAGAGCGAAAGGAAAAGAACGCGCCACTGCCATTTTCTCTCTCCAAGGTAAAGCCCGGCAAAAAGTCCGACATAACTCACCATCAAGGAGCAGTATCCGTTAATGTTTCCCACTCCGCCGGCAAAGGTTGCCCAGAGCGACTTATCTTCCACCAAATCAAAGAAATGCATCACATTCTTAAAAAAGAAATCGCTAATCCCCCAGCTTGCCTGCAAAAAAACGGAAGCGGAAAGAAAGAGAAGATGTCCCTTTCTAAAACGATAAAACCGTGTCAGGAAGAAGTAATCCAGAAAAAGAAGCAGCCAGGTCAACGTTCCCATAAATCTTCCCGTATTTCCCCACCATCCTTCATAAAGATATCCGGAATGCAACATGGAAATCAGGTAAAGAAGGAGTAAAGTCGCGAAGAAAATATCCGATGAAAAGCGAAGTTTTCTCTTTCCTTCCTCATCCTGAAAAAGAAGGGCGGAATACATCCGCTTTCGGACTTCTTTTCTGAGCGTAAAAGCATAAAGCAGGAGAAAGAGCCCCATGACTACACTGTACGCCGCAGAAGAAATCCAGAAATACTGAAACTTGGCCTGTAAGATATCATAGTACCCGTTATGATAGTAGAAAGTAAAAACCAGAAGAAGCGAAATAAGATAGAGTAGACTCATCCCCCCTCCTATCGTATAAAAGTCTTTTTCTTCCTTGCTTTGTATCTCCACTGTCATCGTATTCCTCTAATTCTCTGTTAATCCACGATATTACCGGGGCCGTTATCTTCGCCGCCGCCCGCGCTGTCCGGTCCTCCACCGATACTCGGTTCTTCCCGTCCGTTTCCGGAATCATTCTTCTTCGACTCTTCCGTCTTCTTACTCTCTTCCGTATTCTTCTTCGGTTCTTCTTTGGTCTTCGACTCTTCCGTGTTCTTTCCGGACTTGGATTCTTCCGTCTCCCGTTTTCCTTCCCCAGATTTCGTCGACTCCACGACATTACCGTCTCCGTTTGTCTCTCGGTTTGTCTTTCCCTTCTTTACGGACTCGCTTTCTCCCTTCTTCTTATCGGAAGAAGATTCTCCGTACTCATTCTTCTTTTTCTTCGACTCTCTGCTCTCCTCTTCGTCGTCTCCGCCCTTCTTGGACTTCTTCTTACTGCTACGGTCTCCCTTCCCGTTCTTATAATCCTGGGAATCGGAAGCAATCGTATCGCTGAATGTCCATACCGCGGAACTCGGCTTATAATCTTCATCTCCGAAAAGATAAGCATGGAGTTTCGTCACATTGGATGCCAAAGACTTCGGAATGACGCAGTCTCCCTTCTTTACCATCATCTGGGTATCCAGATCGTAAGGGAAACCTTCGGATCCCACGATATTATAGCGGTTTACACTCTTAGCCAGTTCCAAAATGTCCCCCACATCCAGATTGAAGGCAATCTGCGGAAGAACGGTATCGATTACATTGGTCAAGGTTGCAAGGTCTGCCTGCTTTGCTTTCGCAAGTACCTGGGAAATGACTTCTCTCTGCCGCTTCGTTCTCGTAAAATCATCATCCATATAACGAAGTCTGGCATACGCCACCGCATGTACACCGTCCAAATGCTGCATTCCCGGTTTCTTGATATATTCCGCTGCCGGATTCTTGACATTGACCTTGGATTCAATACTGGTCTCATGAATGTAGGCATTCATATACTTGAATTCTTTTTCCGTAATATCAATATCCACTCCGCCCAGCATACTGATTACATCGGATACTGCACGCCAGTTAAAGGTAGCATAGTGTTCGATATCCAGATCCAGATTCTTGTTTAAGGCTGCAACCGCCTGTTCCGGTCCTCCGTCCGCATAGGCCTCATTAATCTTCGCAAAGCGGGAACCTGCGGCAAGATTCAGATACGTATCTCGATAAACGGAAGCGAGCTTTACCGCTCCTGTAGCCCGATCAATGCAGACGATAATCTGCACATCCGCATTGGCTCCTCTTCCGACTCCCCCGTCACGACTATCCACACCGAAAACGGCAATCGTCCAGTATCCCTGCATCTGTTCCTGTTTGGTCACATCAATATTCTGATTTTTGACATTCTTTACATTGAACTGGACTTCCGGCTTCACGTTCATATAGCGAACAACATATCCGGCACAGACAATCATCACCAGCGTTAAAATCTCGATTACGGAAAGAAGCAGAACCCGTTTCCAAATGGACTTCTTCCGCTCCGCCTTCTTACTGTATACTTCCTCCAGTTCTTCCTGAATATCCCGCGGGGAATTCACCTGCAATACATCCAGGTGATCGATTTTCCGGTTTCCCTCTTTCTTCTCTTCCGGAAGTGTCACGATATAGGAAGCATTCCTTTCTCCGGAAGGAAAATCCGTATGCTCTCGCATACTGTTTCTCTTTCTTTCCGTCATCCGTGCCGAAGAAGAGGACGACGTGCCTTGCTTTCTTTCCTCTTCCCTGCTCAGTTCTGCTTTATCCGTCTTTCCTCTCTCTGTTGTTCCCTTTTCCGTCTTCTCTTTCAGTAGCTCGCCATGGGGACGTCTGCTCCCCTTATTCTGCTCTAATGCCAAAGTCTACCTCCCAAACTATCTCTTATAAAGCATATCCCAAACGATGGAACCCTCTTCTTTTCGAAATAAACGATAAAGTATCATACCACAAAAGCACCAAAAATTAATAGGCATTTTTGTTAACAAAACCTTTCCATAGGGTTAAAAACAGAATCTTGATATCCAGACCCAAACTCCAATTCTCAATGTACCAGAGGTCACACTGAATCCTACCCGTGATGGAAGTGTCTCCTCTGAACCCGTTCACCTGCGCCCAGCCCGTCATTCCGGGACGAACCTGATGCTTAATCATGTAGCGCGGAATCTGCTCTTTAAACATCTCCACAAACTGCGTTCTTTCCGGTCTCGGTCCGATCAGAGACATATCCCCTTTTAAAACATTGAAAAACTGCGGCAGTTCATCGATAGACGTCTTTCGAATAATCTTTCCGATCCAGGTGACTCTCGGATCTCCCTTGACCGTCCAGGCTTTCTTTTCGTCTTCCTTCTTCTGCACACCCATAGAACGGAATTTATACATCAAAAACGGCCTGTTGTGCAGTCCTACCCGCTCCTGTTTGAAAATAATCGGCCCGGGCGAACTCCATTTGACAAGAACTGAAACGAGAAGCATGATAGGCGAAAAAAGAACGATTCCCACCAAGGAGCCGAAAATATCAATGATACGCTTTAAGAGTGCATTGACCGGATCGGTTAAGGGAACATTTCGAATATTAATCACCGGTAGGCCGTCCATATCATCCGTAATCGGCTTGGAATGAATGATATCCTGATAATCCGGAATAAACTTGGTATGGACACCAGACTTCTCACAGGTGGCTACAATCCCCGGCAGTTTCTCATAAGCGGCAAGCGGCACAGTAATGGCAATTTCGTCAATCGTGTTGTGTGAAAGCAATTCTCCCAGACTCTTTATCTTTCCCACAACGAAAATACCGCGATAAGAGGTCCCCTGAGCCGCAAAATCATCCACTACGCCGTAGATGTGGTACCCCCACTCCGGATTTTTCTTACAAAGGTCGATAAAGCGATCCGAAACGGAAGAAAAGCCCACGAGAATAATATGTTTCTGATTAAATCCCTTCTTTCTTAGAGTAGAAAGAATCTTACGAAGCAGGTAGCGCTCCACTGTCGTAATACAGACGGATAAAATATAAAAGAAAACGAGCATTCTTGTAGAATAATGCTCAAAATAACCACTTTTACGGAAAGCGAAAAGGATGGAGGCGGAAAGCAGAAGTCCTATAGAATTGCTTTGCAGAATCCGGAAAAAAGCCTCCTTGATCCGCATCGTCCGCATCGGTCGGTAGAGGCCGAGAAGCCAATACAGAAAAAGATAGGCAGGAATCAGTGGAATCAGGACAGAAAAATAAAACCTGGGTGAAAGCACACCATGTCCCTCAGGAAAAATCGGATTCCAAATGGCAAAGTACCATGCCAAGGTATAGGAAAGACCCAATACCAAGGCATCCAGAAGTACCTGCACATGATTCAGTTGTCTCTGCATATCTTTAACCATAGGGGTAATTATACAATAGGAAAGAAGGCTTGAAAAGCTTTCCTCTCAGGACAGCAAAAACTTCACAAAGCGAATCTGCTTCTCTAACGATTCCTCCGCTTCCTGACTATCCATGTGTAATTCATAATCGTGCGGAAGAGAGCTATCCGGAAAATAACTCACAACAGGAATACCCAGTTCGACACAGCGCTCTTTAAAATCGATTGCCTGGTCACGAAACGTTCCTACATTGCCATCACTTAAAAAAGTGGGCGGAAAATCCTTTGTAAGATAGTTTTCCAGTTTCGTCTGCTCCGCTTTCTTCCCGTTATAGAAGGACAGTTCCTGAAAATATTGCCTTCCCCAGGAAAGGAAAGTCTTATCATTTTCTGCAAGTCCCGTCTTGTGATACCGCGTACAATCGAGTAAACCGGAAAGAGAGATAAAGGCACAAATCTTTCCTCCCTTCTTGGAAACAAAAGAAGGAATATCCAGTTTCTTACTATAACTCTTACTCACCTGCGTAAGAATAAACTGTCCCGCGAGACTGGCTCCGGCACTGTCGGCAACAAAGATCAGCTTTTTTGTATTGATTCCGAGGCTCTCTTTCTCCTCAAAAAGCTTCTGCAAGCAATAAGAAAGCTGATACAGTGCCGTCGGATAAGGATAGTCCGGCGCAAGGGCGTAATCTACGGAAATGACCTGAAAACCGGAACGGAGCCACTTTAAGAAATAGGGATTGTCCTGCACAATATCCTTTGTTCCCGAAACGAAGCCGCCGCCATGCACATAGATGATGGTTCCCAAAGCCTCTTTTCGCTTATCCTTCGGGAAAAGAAAAGCATCGTAGTAGTGATTGGGATAAGAAGAGGGATATGGCAGATTCTTATATGCTTCAAACTCGTAAAACTCTTCTTTCCTTCCCTCCGTCCTCGTATAGGGTAGCTGCACCGCCGTTCGTTCCCGATTTTCTGCCCCTGCGAGCGTATTTCCCGAACCGACAGCGCAGCCCAAGACAAAAACGAACAAATAAAAAAAGCCCATTTT
>CALIEL010000332.1 GCA_938022235.1 Oribacterium parvum | reverse complement strand
GCATTGGTATTTGCTCCGCTCATTATGACTCTTGGCGGAATTTTATAAAAGTGCTATACTATGAGGAGTATTCTTTATAAGTTGTTTATAAAGATAGGACAAAGTGGCTAAAATACTCCGATAGTTAAAAATACTTTTGTGAAAAAGAACGAAGTATTTCTCGAGACTTTTGGGAGAAGAGAGGGATGCTTTAAAACAGAAAAGCATTGTCAGATACAATAGCCATTTATCCATTTCTGTGGATAGGTGGCTTTTGTTTTTAACGAGTATCGCCGGTAAAGCCTGCGTTATAGCGTTATTGACAGGGGATAAACAAAGTAGTCCTGTGCTTTTTTTGTAAGTATTTTGGAGAATATGCGGATTATTCCCTTCGGAGTAGCTAGCCCCATAGAAGAGGAGGCTTCGTATGAAAATCAAAATTGGCTTAGTGCCAAGACTAATCATTGCCATTATTTTGGGTATTTTGGTTGGTCAGTATTTCCCGTTGTGGTTCTGTAGAGGAGTTGTTACCCTTTCAGGCATTTTCAGCAGCTTTTTAAAGTTCGTTATTCCCTTGATGATTCTTGCTTACGTTACCATGGGAATTGCAGACCTGTCTCAAGGAGCAGGGAAGCTCCTCCTGATTACCGTTTGTCTGGCTTACGGCTCCACCTTGGTTGCCGGCACAGCATCTTATGTGGTATCCAGTAACCTTTTCCCCAGCTTTATGTCTCCGGACGCTCTGGATCAGATTGCAAAAACTGCGGATAATTCCGTATCCGGATACTTTAGCATTGCTCTTCCCCCGTTATTAGATACCCTTTCTGCAGTGGTTCTGGCCTTTATCATGGGACTTTGCCTTTCTTCCATGAAGGGGAAGGAAATAGGAAATGACCTTTACAATACCATGAAGGATTTTTCCGGCATTATTGATAAAGTTTTGCATACCGCTATTATCCCTCTGCTTCCCTTATACATCATGGGAACCTTTGTGGATATGACCTACTCCGGAAAGACCTTCGCAATTTTGAGCATTTTGTGGAAGGTATTCTTAACCGTAATCTGCATGCACTTGATCTACATCACCATTCAGTTCTTTATTGCAGGAACCGTTGCCAAGAAGAACCCGTTTACTTTAATCAAGAATCAGATTCCGGGCTATACAACCGCTTTGGGAACCCAGTCCTCCGCAGCGACCATTCCTGTAAACCTGGAGTGTGCAAAGAAGGATGGTGTATCCGAGCAGATTCGTAACTTAGTGGTGCCTCTCTGTGCCAACATTCATATGTGCGGTTCCATGATTACCATTACTGCCTGTGCAACGGCGGTCTGCCTGATGCACGGCATTCCGATCAGCATCGGTAGCGTCATTCCCTTCATTATGACGCTGGGTGTCGCCATGGTGGCATCCCCCGGTGCGCCGGGCGGCTCCATTATGACGGCTCTCCCCTTCCTGTATATGATTTTCGGCAAGGAACTGGGAGATCCGAACGGTCCGATTTGCGCAATTATGGTGGCACTATATATCACGCAGGATTCCTTTGGAACGGCCTGCAATGTGTCGGGAGACAACGCCATCGGCGTGG
>CALIEL010000331.1 GCA_938022235.1 Oribacterium parvum | reverse complement strand
TCCTATAATTTATTTTATGGAAGGAAAATTAACGCCCTAATGCCCTTACTCGGTGAAGCAAAGTATGATGAATATTTGGACAAGATAACAGCGATTCGAGATAAGGTAAAATCCAAGCATCTTAGGGCTATTGCCGAGCTGAATCGTACTGCGGCGTTAACAGGGAAAAAAGAATATGCTACAGCAGTGGAAATTCTAAGGGAATTGGAGCCGAGGGTAAAGAAAATGCCTTCTGTAGAGATGGTGAGAAGGTTGAATCTATGTCTGAACTATTTTTATTTAAAGGACTACGAGGAAGCGGAGACTCTTTATAAAGATAGTGAAGCTCTTTTTGGAAAATATAAAGAAAATGCATTCTATAAAAAGAACTTTACCCTTCTGGATTTGTTTATGGATCTATGCTGCTTTGGAAAAAAGGAGGGAGTGGCAGAACGGATTCAGGAAGCGAGAAAACTATGTCCGGAAAAGCAATTTCAAGAAGATTTTGCTTATCTGGAGGAGTTTTTGGAAGAAGGAAAGAGAAATCTGCAGGAAGACACCAAAAGTGATGTATAGGGTAGAGGAAAAGGAGGTGCAAAAAGCAGCATGATACAGTTTATACAAGAGGAAATTTTGAGAATGGACTGGCTAAGCCGACTGTTTCGAGATGCTTTGGAACGCATGGGGATTGCTACGTATAGTCGCATCGGAGGAAGTCTCCATTTCTTTCTCTATGATTGTGTGAAAATCACGGTTTACCTTTGCGTTTTGATATTTGCCATTTCCTATGTGCAGAGCTTCTTTCCGCCGGAAAGGACAAAGCGGATTATGGGGCGTTTTCACGGTATCTATGCCAATATCATAGCGGCTCTTTTGGGAACGATTACTCCTTTTTGTTCTTGTTCCTCCATTCCGATTTTTATGGGATTTACAGCAGCCGGAATTCCTCTTGGAGTCTCCTTTTCCTTTTTGATTTCCTCTCCTATGGTGGATTTGGGAAGCCTTGTGCTACTCACCGGTATTTTCGGTCTAAGGATTGCCTCTGTCTATGTGATATTGGGACTCTTGCTGGCGGTTCTAGGCGGTTTAGTGATAGAGCATTTGTCCTTGGAAAATGAGATAGAACCCATTCTTTTGCAGCTGAAACCCGTGGAACAGGCGCTCCCTACCTTGTCCCGGAAAGAGCGTCTTTCTTATGCTGCCGAGCAGGTGAAAACGACCTTTCGAAAGGTTTTCCCCTATATCCTTTTAGGGGTAGGTATCGGTTCTTTGATTCACAACTGGATTCCTGAGAACTGGATTATTTCTTTACTTGGGAAAGGAAATCCTGCCGGCGTGATTCTTGCGACTCTGGTGGGGATTCCCATGTATGCGGATATTTTCGGAACGATACCGATTGCGGAATCCCTTCTTTTAAAGGGAGCGGAGCTGGGAACGGTGCTGGCCTTTATGATGGGGGTCACCACTCTTTCTCTTCCCTCTATGATTATGCTTAGGAAGGTCATTAAGCCGAAGCTCTTGGGGACTTTTATAGGAATATGCATCCTCGGCATTATTCTTATCGGATATATTTTTAATGCATTACA
>CALIEL010000330.1 GCA_938022235.1 Oribacterium parvum | reverse complement strand
CTGTTCCAAATCCTTAAATTAATTTGCGGAAGTATTATTTTTCTTGTATAGTAGAAAAGTCCTGACTCTGCTTTATTCTTATTTTCCAACTTCCATCGAGAGTTTTTATTGTATCGCTATTCGGAAGAAAAGAACAGAAGAAAGATAAGAAGCAACGATATAAGGAGCAACAATACAAGAAGCAACAATACAAGAAGCAACAATATAAGAAGCAACAATATAAGGAGCCGCAAAAAGGATTTATAGAAGTAAAAGGAATTAAAAGAACCTAGAAAAATTGGAAGAATTTAAATTACACAAATAGAAATGGAGATATGATGAATTTATTAGAAATCAAAAGAGATTTAAATAAGAGCGCCTTAGCCCTTTTGTTATATGTGTTGTCGGTGCAGATTTTAGCCGTACTTTTGGTTCTCCTTTTACCCTTAACAAAGATTCCTTTACTATCCGACCAATATATCTGCATGGTCATTTCCGTTATTATCAGCTATTGTCTTTTGGACAATATCTTTCCTAAAGAAACAGTCACAGAGCCAAGCCCGGAAAAACCAAGCTTTAGTGTCCTGTCTTTTCTGCATTATTTTATGCTTTTCCAAGCCGCCCAGTGGATAGGAGGAATCATCAATATCCCGATTATAACGCTCTTTACCAAGCTTGGATTAAACTTATCTTTTTCCGAAGAAGCGGCAAGAGGAGGGAGCCTGACGAATGCTCCTATGCTGTTTTATACGATTTTGGTGGCTCCCCTTATGGAAGAACTGGTTTTTCGCGGAATCTTCTATCGTCGTTTCCGTTCCTACGGAAAATATTTTGCAGCTTTTTACACCGCATTTTTCTTTGCTTTAATGCACAGCAATTTCCTGCAATTTGCACCGGCCTTCAGCATGGGAATGATTCTCTTCTTCATCAGAGACCGTCACGGCCTTCCCTATTCCATCCTGTTGCATTTCAGTAATAATCTTTTGGCTATTGTGGTAAATAATCTCTCTCAGGATTCAACTTTGATTCAAGGAATCTATGGCGGTTTTTTACTGGCAGGCATGTTTTATGGCATTTATTTTGTTCTCAAAAACAGAACGCATTTTGCAGAAGATTACCAATACGAAAAGGAACACTCCCTTTCCTTAAAGCAATTCTTTTCTTCTCCCCTCTTATGGGTCGATATCGTCCTGATGGTGGCGCTAGCCTGTGTCAGCCTCTTCGTCCCCATGGATGCAGGAGCGATGTAAAAATAAACTAAAATATCTTTTATGCATATAGGTCCGGAATAAGGGGTAATCTGAGCCCGTGGGTACTTGCAAAAAACAAATGAAATGCGTTTTTTGCTTAGTACCCCTACGAGGCGAGGTTAGCGAGAGCGTGCCCCTGTTCCGGACCTATACTGCATAAAAATAGTTGATTTCCACATCTTCCCTTACTTCCCAAAGAGGGTTTCCAGGATGCCTCTTCCAAAGGCAGCACCGATATTTCCTCCCAACCGTCTTCCCAAGCCTTTTCCAAAAACGGATTTTCCGATACCGGAGCCGATCTCCCTGCCGATGGAACCGGAAACGGAGCGTCCCACTGATTTCATTACGGTCTTTTGCTTGGATCTTTCTTTTTCCGTTTCCCGTTCCTGACGAAGGCGTTCCTTTTCTTCTTCCTTTTCCTTAAGCCTTTGCGCTTTTTCTTCTTCTTTCTCCTGCTTGGCTCTTTCCTTTTCCTCCGCCTTTTCCTGAAGAAGACGATTTTTCTCTGCTTCTTTTTCTTCTAATTCCTTTTGGAAACGCTCCTGCTCTTCCTTTCCCTTTCTGTGCAGGAATTCATAAGCAGAATCCCGGTCCACAGCCTCTCCGTAACGAATATACAAGGTGGAGGCTTTAACGGCCTTATCCTGCTCCTCAGGGCTTGCCTCTCCCAGATAAGACTGGGGCGGGAAAATCTTAGCCTTTTCCACTATGGCAGGGCTTCCATCTTCCTCTAAGCAGGAAATCAAAGCCTCTCCTGTCCCCAGATTCTCCAGTACCTCTTCGGAGGAAAATGCCGGATTCTCCCGGAAGCTGTCTGCTGCCGCACGAATTTTCTTACGTTCTGCCGGAGTATAGGCTCTTAAGCCATGCTGAATCTTATTTCCGCACTGAGCCAAGATGGCGTCCGGGATATCCGAAGGACTTTGGGTAATGTAATAAATTCCTACCCCTTTGCTTCGAATCAAACGGGTGATTTGATTTAATTTTTCCAATAAAGCCTTGGGGGCATCATCAAAAAGGAGATGAGCTTCATCAAAGAAAAAGACAAAGCGGGGCTTCTCCAAATCCCCAACCTCCGGAAGCAGTTCATAAAGCTCCGATAAAAGGTAAAGCAGGAAGGTGGAATACAGCTTCGGCTCTCCCATAATTTTCTTAGCATTAAAAAGATGAATAATCCCCTGCCCCTTCTCATTTTGCCGGAAGAAATCCTTTACATCCAAGGCAGGCTCTCCAAAAAATTCCTTTCCTCCCGCCTCTTCCAGGGCTACTACGGAACGGATTAAGGCATTTAAGCTTTGAGTAGGCAAATTTCCAAAGGAAGCACTGTATTCCTTGCTGTTTTCCGCCACATGCTGTAAGACAGAACGAAGATCCTTCGTATCAATCAGTAAAAGCCCTTCTTCGTCCGCAATCCTAAAGACCACGCGCAAAATATCGCTCTGCACATCCGTACAATTCAGTACTCGACTTAAGAGCAATGGTCCCATCTCCGAAATCGTGCATCGCAAGGGAATCCCTTCCTCCTTCGAAAGAGCAAAAAGCTCCACAGGGAAGCCCTGATAACGGAATTCCTCTTCTGTAAGCTTGCATTCTTCTCTTCTCTTTTCAATCCCTTCGGAAGCTTCTCCCGGCTTTAGTAAACCGGATAAATCTCCCTTTACATCCGAGACAAAAACCGGAATTCCCAGGGAAGAAAACTTTTCCGCTAAAACTTTTAAGCTTACCGTCTTACCTGTTCCCGTTGCACCGGCTATAAATCCGTGACGATTAATTTTATCGGAAAGAATAGAAATTCTTTTTCCTTCTTCAGTTATGGCGAAATCAATTTTAGACATAGGCTCTCCTTCTTATTGAATCATTAATGCCATTTTACCCGAAAAGCACATTCTTGAACATTGCTTTTTTTAATAAACTTGTCAAAACTCCCAGTACTATGCTAGGATATAAAAAAGCCATGGAGGAAAAAATATGATGATTTCAACCAAAGGCCGTTACGCCTTAAGTACACTGATAGATATTGCCGAACAGGAAAAAAAAGGAGAACCGGTTTCCATCAAGGAAGTGGCGGAGCGACAGGGAATTTCCGTGAAATATTTAGAGCAGATTATAGCCCTGATGGTGAAGGGAGGCTTTTTAAAAAGTGTTAGAGGAGCCAAGGGAGGCTACCTTCTCTTAAAGGAGGCAAAGGACATTTCCGTAGGAGATATCTTAGACGCCGCAGAGGGAACCCTCTCCCCTGTGGATTGTGTGAAAGAAGGAAGTTCTTGTGAAAAATCCGCAAGCTGTCCTACCTTCCCCCTATATAAGGAAATAGACGAAGCCATTTATGCCGTAGTGAATCGCTATAGCTTGGAGGATTTACTGCAATGCAATTCCAAAGGGAAGCTGGAGCATTGTCCGAGTAAAAACGAGATACCGCACACTACGTGAGCGATACTCGTTAAGAATTAAAAAAAGACGATGAAGAAATTCATCGTCTTTTTCTGCGTGCGACAGGATTCGAACCCACGACCTTCTGGTCCGTAGCCAGACGCTCTATCCAGCTGAGCTACGCACGCTTGCGAAACGCAAGAAATATCATAGCAAAGCTTCATTTTCCTGTCAAGCACTTCTTCTAAATCTCATCCATTGCACCGTTTCTCTCCAAGATTCCGGGAATCTCTGCAAGAGATACGATACGATAACGGAACTCTGCACGAGAGCCTGCCAGCTCCTTTAATCTTCTGGAGATTCTCTGGTAAATGATGGCACAGTCTTCTCTCTTGGTTCCAATCAAAAGAATCAGATACTGGGAGGAAGAATACTTGGTGTAAACGTCTCCCTTTCTTAAGCCTTCGGATAAAGACTGCTGTAAAATCTCAGCACGGGTGTTCAACTTATCCTGATTCTGGATGGGCTTTCCTTCATAATCCACCAAGGTGCAAAGCATCATAAAGATGGAAGAGCCTCTTCTTTCCAGATTTCGTCTAAGTACATGATAAACGTCAATAAAGCTGGTGAAGGGGCAAAGATAAGCGCCAATCTTCCTGGTTCCCATCTCGCTCTTCAGCTTCTCGTCCTTACGAACAATGTTGGCCTGAATCTGACGGATATCGTCGGTTACTACACGAACATTGTCGGAAAGTCTTTCGTAGCAAGCCCGTAAAGCATCGGGAATAGGTACTTCCAACTCGTCCTGATAGTAGTGAGCGCACTTCATGTACAAATCGTATGCGGTCTTATAATCCTTCTTCAGAATCAAAGCATCAATCATCTCGATCTGCCATCCGTTGTCCGGATAGATTTTATTGGCCTGATCGTACATCATGAAAAGCTCTTCGTATTCTTGATGCTCGCGGTAATAAGCCCCTAAGAATTCAATCACTTCATCATAAAGGCGCTTTAGGCGAACGCTCTCCAAGATTACCCAGTAATCCGTAGCAAACTCCGGCAACAATTCACCCTTGTATATCTTAAAAGCCTTCTGATAGTAAGACAACTTCTTACTCTCTTCCTTACTGTTCTTCGCCTTTAAGCAAATGTCTTCGAATTCCTGCACATCCATGACGTAATCATACTCAGGAAGATACTCCGGAGCATAGATTCCTCTTTTTCCGTCAATAATCTTCTTTCCGGGCATCCCCGCCTTCTTCAACTGGGTTCTCGCCTGGTGGAGCAGGTTATTCAAGCTGTTATTTTCATCCAAAAGGGACTTATGACCGAATATTCCATCAATCAAATCTCTTTTGGAAATGCCCCCCAGCCCTCTTAAGAGGACAATTTCGGTGAGCTTTAGGAAATTGGCTTTATTGTTATTTCCTAAGTCTAATTGCTTATCTCCAATGTAAAGAGAAAAGCCACCCAGCATCTCTACATAAATTCTACTTTTCTTTTTCGCTTCCATAATCGTCCTTTATCAAAAATACCATTTGTTCCTGCCTATTTTAAGATTTTTTTTATCGCTTGTAAAGCTTTAAAAGGATAAATATTTTGGCTTTTTTCAATATTTCCTGTATTATACTAGGAAAAACGAAAAAAAGGAGACTCCTATGCGAATTTTATTAGTAGAAGACGAGAAAATTCTATCCAAGAGCATTAAAATGATTTTGGAGCGGGCGGAGTATGAAGTGGATACGGCGTATGACGGGGAAGAGGCTTTGGCGTATGCCAAAACCGCCATTTACGATTTAATGATTTTGGATGTGATGATGCCCAAGCTGAACGGTTATCAGGTAGCCAGACAGCTGCGTAAAGAAAAAAATGGTCTGCCTATTCTGATGCTTACCGCCAAAAGTCAACTGGAGGATCGTATCGAAGGCTTGGAGGGGGGTGCTGACTACTATCTCACCAAGCCCTTTGACAAAAGAGAGCTTTTGGCCTGCATCTCCGCCTTATTGCGAAGGCAGGGACAGGAAGTAAACAGCTTAAGCTTCGGAGATTTAAGCCTGGATTTGGATAGCAAAGATCTTTCTTCCGGAGCACATAGTCTGAAGCTTTCCAAAAAAGAATTTGAACTGATGCGTATGCTTTTACAAGGAAAAAATCAAATTCTAAGTAAGGAGCAGATTCTCCAAAAAGTCTGGGGCTATGACAGTGACGCGGTGGAAAACCATGTGGAGGTTTATGTGGGATTTCTTCGGAAAAAGCTTCGACTTTTGGAAAGTACTGTAAGCATCCAAAGCCGCAGAGGTCTGGGATATTTTCTGGCGGAGCAGGAAGAAAGCAAGAAGGCGTAAAAAAGGCTTGTCGGATTTTTGGAAAAATAAAAAGCGAATCATGAAAGGATGAAAGGAAGCCCATGAAAAAACAGAAAATTCGTATTATGGTCCTCCTCTTTTTGCTCTTTGCTGTAATGTTGTTGGTATTGTCCTTCACCAACTTTAACTACAGTAAAAAAACGCTGGAGGAGCAAGTGAATATGGAGCTGGAACAGCTGATGTTCCCGGGCTTTAGAAATGGTCATGAGTCTCTCCCCAGCCGTTCCTTTTCCTACGTCATCCTGGAAATTGGAGAGAATAACGAAATCACCAGTCAGCAAAGTTCCCCGGCCTGGGACTATTCCGCCTTTGATTCTCCCCCCTCCGAAAAGGGTCCGGAGGAGCAGGATTCGGGTTCTCCTCCGATGAATAAGAAGAGCAAACAAAAGGATGCCCCTTCGGAAACAACTGTAGAAACGAGTTCTTCAAAAACTGATGCGAAGAACAACGAAGAGATCTACACCGATGAAAGTTCCGAAGTGTTAAATACTATCGTAAAGAAGATTCTGAGTAAAAGAAAAAGCTCCGGTACAGTCTATCGTTATAAGCTTCATTACCTTCTTAGAGAAGAAGGGCAAAAAACCTTGATTTTAGGAGATTATCAAAGAGAACTAAGCATACTGAATAAACAAGCCTTTTCCACTGCACTCTTAGCTTTGGTACTGATTCTGCTTTTCCTCCCTCTGGATTATTTCTTCTCCACCTGGGCCATCCGTCCCAGTGTTCAAGCCATGGAAAAGCAAAAGCAGTTTATTTCCGATGCCGGTCATGAATTAAAAACGCCATTGGCTGTTATCGCCGCTAATCTTTCCCTTCTGGAAGACCAGAATTTAGCTCCGGAAACCGGTGATTTTGTTCAGAACATCGCTGTGATGAGTAAGAAAATGCAGGAATTGGTGGAAAAGCTTTTACAGCTTTCCCGCTTGGAGCAACAGATATTTACCTACGGAGAAATGGATTATTCCCGAAGAGTGGCTGAAATCTGTCTGCAAATGGAAGCTCTGTTTTTTGAAGAGGGAATGGAATTAGAGGTTGACCTAGAACAGAATATTCTCTTAAAGCATGCTATAGAAAGTCAGGTAGAAGAGGTTTTACGAATCTTTTTAGATAACGGACGAAAATACGCGGATAAACCTTCTACCCTCTATGTGAAACTATATAGAGAAAAAAATATGGCAGTCCTTTCCGTGGATTCCGCCGGAAGAAGCCTAAGTAAGTCTGAGTTTGAAAAAATATTTTCCCGCTTTACAAGGCTGGATGAGGCCAGAAGCCAAAGCGAAAGCTTCGGTTTGGGACTATCCATCGCCAAAGAAATCGCCGCCAACCACAAGGGGAAAATCTATGGCTACGGAAAGAATGGCAGGAATTGCTTTGTCCTTGCCCTCCCTTTACAGTAAAGAAAATAGGATGTGAACAAAAGAGATTGTTAAACTTGCTTTCATGCAAAACAGCTTCGATGCAGGGGCAATCTGAGCCCGCGGGCACTTGCGAAAAACGACCGAAAGGAAGTTTTTCGCTTAGTACCCCTGCGTAGGCGAAGTTAGCGAGAGCGTGCCCCCAAGCGAAGCTGTTTTGTCGGAAAGCAAAGTAAAATTTTTGCTTCACATCCTATTTATTATTTTTGTAAGGTAAAGGAGCAAGGAAAAGCAATTCCTGCTATTGTACCGCACAGAGAATATCGTTGTTGATGGTGGTGTAGAACTCCTTCTTTAGGCTTGGATAGTCCCCTTTATACTTACCCATCAGGTACATTAATTTGGTGATGGTGGCTTCCAAGGTCATATCATAGGCTTCCAAAAGCTGGAAGTCTTTTTTGATTTTCTGTCCTACCTGATAAATCTCCATATTGGAGCCTTCGTTTACCACTTGGGTAGCCATGACAATGATTTTTCCCTTTTTCTGCCACTTCTCCATTTCCTTGTAAAAGACTTCCTGCATACTTTCCGGAATACCTCCAACGCCGAAGCTTTCCATGACGATACAATCATAATTTTCAAAAAGATAGGAAAGCATTTCAGGCCTGGTTCCGGGAATCAGCTTTAAAACACAGATGGAATCATCCAAATCCAGATGGAATTCCACCGCCTCTCTCAGGGGCAGGTAGGGAATATATCGAATGATTCTACCGTCCTGCATCCTGGCCAAGGTTGGGAAATTCACACTTTGAAAGGCATGGAAGGAACGAGCCATCATTTTCTTCGCTCTGGTACCGGAAATCACATTACCGTTAAAGAGAAGAACTACATTTTCCGAATAAGGGTCACAGGCGTAGCGCACGCTGTCCAGAAGATTCATCTTGGCATCGGTACTGTCCTGATTAATGGGTTTTTGAGAACCGGTGATGACAATGGGCTTTCTGGAATACTGCACCATATAGCTTAGCGCCGCCGAGGTGTAAGCCATGGTATCTGTGCCGTGTAAAACCACAAAACCGTCATAACGGTCATAGTTTTTTTGAATACAAGCCCCCATTTCCCGCCAGATCTTGGGCTGCATATTGGTGGAATCCACATTGCAAAGCTGGACAATGGAAAGCTCGGCAATCTTCTGTAGCTCCGGCACAAAGGCAATGATTTCCTCTGCACTAAGGGAAGGACTCAGTCCATCCTCTGTTTGCTTGGAAGCAATCGTTCCTCCTGTGGCAATTAGCAATACCTTTTTCACCCGTTTCTCCTTCCGTGTAAATCTACTTCTGTTCTATAAATCTATTTTACTTCTCTGTTTTTATAAATCCATTTTACTGTTCTGTTTTTTGAATTCCCCTTTAGGATTCAAATGTTTAGCTTTCCTTCTTTAAAAGTCCGCATCATCTCATTGGTTAAGCTGAAATCATTTCCCTGAAGCTCCAGCTCCTCCCGACTAAGCCACAGCGCTTCGGAAAGTTCTTCCTCATCTCGAACAATCTGAACCTCTCCCGTTTTCGTAAAAGTAGCCTTTTCCTCATCCACCTTGGCAAAATATCCCAAGAGCAAGTCGTCCGCCATTCCCCAGGGCTGGGATTTATAATACTTTAGCTCCTTAATGGGAACACCGGTTTCTTCCATAGCCTCCCGAATTGCCGCTTCCTCCCCGGTCTCCCCAATCTCGATAAAGCCTGCCACAAGGGCGGGCAGGTAGCTCAGTCTGTTGGCGTATCTTGTGCAAAGGATTTTCTCCTTATGGATGATTCCCACAATCACTGCCGGCATAATCTTCGGATAGAAGACCTCCTGACAGTTTGGACAACGCATAGCTCTTTCTTTTTTGTCCTTCTCCGTCTTTGTGCCGCAGACGCCGCAATAGCGGTGCTTTTGATAAAAATGAAAGAGATGCATCCCTGTATTGGCTAAAAACAGCAGAGACTTTGGTCCCTTAAACTCCCGTCGCAGCTCTTCCAAAGAAAGGTATTCTCCGAATTCCACGATATCTTTCAGCAGATAATAGTCCTGCCCGTCCAAGGAAAAAAGGTAGGTAAAGGACTTTCTCCAGTCATTTCCCATGGCCTGCTGCTCTCCCTTTCGGGATAAAGCATTTTCCTGAACTTCCTCTTTTTCCTTGGGAAAGGAGGACAAATACTCTTTGATTTTATAAAAGGAAAAGCCCTCTCCCTCCGGACATCGAAGGCTTAAACCGTCTCCGCTCATAATAGCATCAGAGGAATCCACCTTCTTTCCGGACTCTCTTTTTACCAAAACCGACTTGCCTGAAAAAGAAAGGAAATAGTCCTCCTTTCCGGGCTTTTTTTCCGGATGATATTGATTTTGAAAATGATGTTGTCCCAGGTCTTGAATCATCTGGCTTTATCCTTTCTTACGCTATTGTCTGATTGAAAACGATTTCATCTTATTTTTTAGGATGCTCTTCCAAAAATTTTAGGTAAAGCAAATCTTCAGGCACTGTAATCTTTTGGTTTTGCTCTTCCCCTAA
>CALIEL010000329.1 GCA_938022235.1 Oribacterium parvum | reverse complement strand
ATGCAAGACGTTTCGCTATGGAGACTGATGGAGGAATGGTAGGAATCAATGTAGGAATTCCTGTTCCAACAGCTTACTTCCCATTCTCCGGAAACAAGGATTCCTTCTTTGGAGACCTTCACGTTCTTGGAAGAGACGGCGTTCGCTTCTTTACCAGAGCAAAGACTGTAACCACACACTGGTTCGATGAGAAGTCCGCTCACAGAGAAGTAGGAACATGGGAAGGAAGTACTGATGTTTAATCCGGATTCGGAATCGAAGATCCTAAAATAGCCTATATAATCTTAAACAGCAAAGGAGCGGTGTATATTACACTGCTCCTTTTTCTACACAGTATAGACCTGAAATGGGGGAAAAGTTTTCTACGCAGTATAGGTCTGAAAATGGGGCACGCTCTCGCTAGCTTCGCCACGTAGGGGATACTAAGCGAAAAACTTCCTTACAGTCGTTTTTCGCAAGTACCCACGGGCTCAGACTACCCCCTTTAAGACCTATACTGCCAGAAAACCATCCCATATCTTCATGTTATGCAAGAACATAAAAGAGTTTGTAAACTAATTAAGCTTTTGTCTATGCATTAATTTTTGTTTTACAAACTCTTTTATTTCTTTTAGCGTAAAACTATTTCGAATGAATAGGATGAAAAAGGCGCTGTAAATAATCAAAATAAAAAGATTTCGGCAATATCGGTCTGAATATGGGGTAGTCTGAGCCCGTCAGTACTTACTGAAAGCAAGCAGAGCGAAGCTTGAAGTTAGTACTGTTACGTGGCGAAGCTAGCGAGAGCGTGCCCCAATTCAGACCGATATTGCTTAGAAATCTTTTGGATTTCAATATTATTTTACAGCACCTCCAGAATCCGCTCCACCATAGATTCTCTATCCATGTGATATTCTTTCATCAAGGCTTCCAAATCATATTCGTCATAGAATTCTTTTTCCAGACCTAAGCTTAGTACCTTCATTGGCTTTAGGCTATAGAAGGAAGCAATTTTCTCTGCAAAACCTCCGGACAAAATGCCGTCTTCTAAGACCACCACCAACTCATGGTCTTTTTCCAGATTTTCCAGATACTCTTTATCCAAATGAGATAGAATACCGGGGTTAATTAAGCTGGGCTTAATACCGGTCTTTTTCTCAAAGTTTTTCGCCCCTTCTCTTCCTTCTTCATACAAGGAGCCTATTGCAAAGATGGCGACCTTCTGTCCTCTTTGGATTTCCTGATAGGAAACAGGGAAGAAGCTCTTCTTTACCGGTGCTTCGTCCTCCAGCACATTTCCTTCCGGTGCAAAAATCAGTACCGGATGCTCCTGCTGTTCTAAAGCCCAATCCAGTAAAGAGAAATATTCTCCTTTAAAGGCCGGCGCAAAGATTAAAAGATTCGGGATGGAATTAGCCATGGCCAAAAGATACAGTCCAAGGTGGGTTTTATCCCGCATTCCCAAAATAGAGGCGCTGTTTACCACCATAGTGATGGGAAGGGAATTGATGGCTGCATCGTGGGATATCTGATCATAGGCTCTTTGCAGGAAGGTAGCGGATGTAAAAAATACAGGTTTTGCTCCATTTTTTGCGGCACCGCAAGCAAGGGTTACTCCTGTCTGCTCCGCAATCCCCACATCCACAAACTGCTTTCCCGCCTCTTTTCTTTGCTTTGCATGAAATCCCATTCCACCGGGCACTCCTGCGGTAATGGCCAAAACCGCCGGATCCTTCTTCATTTTCGCCAGCAAAAATTCTGCTGTAAGTTCTCCGATATCCTCCCCGGGAAAATCGTATTCTTCTCTGGTTTTTCCCGTTTCCAAATGGAAGGGCAGATGCCAGTGCCAGCTTTCCTTATCCTGCTCCGCAAACTTAAGTCCCTTACCCTTTGCGGTATGAATGTGAAGCACCACCGGCTTTTCGTAGCTTTTCGCCTTTTCCAAGGCCTTTACTAAAGACTCCACATCATTTCCCTGCTCCTCATAGAGATATTCCAGTCCCATAGCCCGGAACAGATTATCCTCTGCCTGACCATTACTTTCCCTAAGGCGCTTCAAGCCCTTATACATGCCTCCGTGATTTTCCGCAATGGACATTTCGTTATCATTTAAAATGATGAGTAGTTGGCTCTCCTGCTCTCCCGCATTGCTTAATCCTTCCAGAGCCATTCCGCCGGAAAGGGAACCGTCTCCAATTACCGCCACCACCTTTTCCGTTCCGGAAAGTAAGTCTCTGGCTCTGGCAAGTCCCAGTGCCAAGTCAATGGAGGTTGAGGTGTGTCCGATGGAAAACAGATCATAGGGGCTTTCCTTAGGGTCGGTATAGGGTCCCACTTCATCATAGGAAGCCTCTTCCATATAAGCCATTTTTCTACCTGTCAGCATCTTATGGGGATAGGTCTGATGAGAAACATCAAAGACAATCTTATCCTTCGGGGTATCAAAAACTCTGTGCAGAGCAATAGTCGCCTCCACAAAACCTAAGTCCGGTCCCACATGTCCCATGTGTTTACTGGCTCTTTCAATCAGAAAATTCCGCATTTCCTCTGCCAGGGTATTCAAGTCTCCCATGGAACACTGCTTCAAATCCTCCGGGCTATTGATTCTTTCTAAAACCATAACGCCACCTCTCCCTTTCTACGCTCTCCTACTTTATACTCTCTTCTACTTTTTATGCTCTCCTACTTTTTACTATCTCACACTCTCTCCTACACAATTCCGCGAAATGTCTTATCCTATTACAGTGGAAAATATCCTTCTGCTCTATACTGTAAAGCCTCTCTAATCTCATGCAGTCTTTCAGCTTTGTCAATCGAAAGTCAGCTAAGGCTATATTCCTAATTCTAAATCCACAGCACTGCCATAGACTTCAACCATACCACAATTAGACAACTAAAAAAGGAAGTCTGGAATATACAGTCCATGAATTGCTTCGTGCAATATAGCTCTAAAGAGGGGTAATCTGAACCCGTCTGTACTTACAGAAAGCGAATGAAATGAAGCTTGATGTTAGTACAGCTACAAGGTGAAGTTAGCGAGAGCGTGCCCCGCTTTAGAGCTATATTGCTATAGAAGCGATGATTTCACTGTGATATTTCCTACTTCCTTTTATCCTTTAGGCTTCGTCGGCAAAAAGCGGCGAAGAAAGGTAACGGTCTCCGGAATCCGGAAGGATAATGACAATGTTCTTTCCCTTTGCCTCCGGGCGCTTTGCAATCTGAATAGCCGCATGTACAGCAGCTCCGGAGGAAATTCCTGTCAGAACGCCCTCTTCTCTTCCGATTCGTCTTCCCGTAGCAAAGGCATCGGCATTGGATACGGTAATGATTTCATC
>CALIEL010000328.1 GCA_938022235.1 Oribacterium parvum | reverse complement strand
TTTGATTCTTGGTCTCTTTCCCATAGCTTCCTCCCCACTCTTTCTCAACAAAAATGTATATAAAACCGCATCTAAACAGTTTGGTTTATCTTCTTTATATTAAGGCAATGTAAGAAAAAAGGCTAGGAGAAGAAGCTAAACTTCTCTGCTTCTTTCCTAACCTTTTCATAAAAAATACTTTTCTGCCACCTATGGATTTAGAATCTCCGAAACTTATTTCTCATAAGTAAAGCTGAAGCTTTGCTCCTTGTAATCCGGAGAACTGATGGTGACGGTGTTCTCTCCGGCCTGCAGAGCGTCCTTTCCGATATAGAACTGATTTGCTCTACCAAAATAAGCCGCTTCAATTACTCCGATAGCCGGAGAATACTTCAAGTTGGTATAGTAGCCCTGAAGCTCAAGTTTCTTTCCATTTACAGTGACAGTAATCTGATCTCTCTTTAAGTAAGCGTTGATATCTGCCGCTTTTCCGGTAAAGAAAATTTCCACTTCACCTGTATTTTTCTGTGTTGCTTCCTTAAATGCGGGAGCATCCAAGGCTTCTACCGTAAAGAGATAGCTCTGAGACTCTCCGTCCTTTGTTTCCAGCACCACTTCATTTTCCCCAATCTTCACACCGCCGGCCTGGGTTAACGCAAGAGCTGCATTAAGGGTAGATTCCGTTCCCTTCTTATCTGCAAAATACTGCTTATCGAAGAGCTTATATGGAGATGTCTTAGACAGAGTATATTTCACTCCATTTACGGTTACCTTGGAAAGCTTTGCAAGATAAGCTGCTGCCTCTTCCTCACTCATCTCCGGGAAGCTTAAAGCAAAGTACTTCACTCCATTTCTGGATTCTCTTTTTTCCACTACTTCCAGACGATTATCCTTTACAGTCTCTTCCCCTTCGTCCTCCAGAATATTGCCATCCTGGTCAAACTTTACCGTAAGACTCTTATAGCCCTCTGCCTCGATAACAAGGGTGTTTACCTTCTCCTTGGCATCCTCCGGGGAAAGAATCAGGTGGTCTACACCACCGTAAGCATCGGTAATCAAAGCAAAGTGGTAGCTTCCTTCCTTAGAACCGCTATGAATTTCCTTATTAAGGCTCTTTCCGTTTAAGCTTACAGACTGTACTGTTTTCTCAAAGGCAGCCATAGCCTTCTGGTCCATATTCTTAAACTTCACTTCCAGCTTGGAGCCGAATAGGAAGGACTTAGACTTCTTGATAGAGGCAATGCCAAATTCCTTTTCCTCTACTGCAGCTGCTTCTTCCACAATCTTTCCGTCCTGATCAAAGTTTAGGCTAAGAGTCTTTCCGTCTGTAAACTTCACCAGCAAACGGTTGGTACCCTCCTGTACAGACTTTGCAGAAAGCTGAAGACTGGGTGTTGAACCGTATGCTCCCACAACATTCTTTACTGCATAGGAATTTTCCGGGAAACTTCCAAAGCCTCCTGCAAAAGCACTGGCCTGATCCAAAGCATTTCCATTCAGGCTTACACTTTCAATCTGATCCAGCTTTGCCTGTACTTCTTTGGAATCTCCTTCAAAAAGAACCGCATAGCTTTCTACTTTACCGTAGAAGCTTTTTGCCATAGTAATTTCTTTTGCCTTCAATGCAGAAGCGTTACCATTCTCTGTATTGGAGGTATTATTCTTTTCGGAAGAAAGATTGACCTTAAAAGTCTTCTTAGTCTTATCCTTTAACTCGATAACAACCTTATTTTCTCCCTCTACCAAGGAAGTCTTGTCCAAACGAAGGGTATCTTGATAGCTGTCACCCTTAGAGCTAATGGCAATATACTGCTTCTCTTCGATATGAAGGGCGCTGAATGCCTCGGTATAGTCTTCTCCGTTTACTCTTACGGCTTTGATATTTTGAAGATAAGCATGAAGCTCCTCTCTCTTTAAGCCGGTAAAGCTAAGAGTTCTAAAGTTATTATCCTTATCCTTCTCATTAACTGCCTCAAAGCTTGCTGTTTCAGGATGTCCCTCTGTATTGGCATTTTCATCCGGGTTTGTAGGCGTATCTACATTTTCCTTCACATCAATCTTTCCGGAAAGGTTCTTGCTTCTGTTTAAAACTTTTACAAAGAACTGGTATTCTCCCGCTTCCTTGAAAAGGCCTGCCTTAAGGGTAATAGTTCCCTTCTCCTTATCCAGAACATAGTAATCGTTTCCGGATTTTCCTCCTGCCATAGCATCGAAGACGGTTCTTAAGTCAGAGCTGTTTGGCATCTTTAACTGGATACCTACAAAGTTCTCTAAAGCCTTCTTTGCTTCCTCGGAAGTTCCTAAGGAAAGTACCACATCCTTCTCAGTAACAGCCTCTCCCTCTACATGGAACTGAAGATTATCCGCCTTTTCCTTAAATTGCAGCTTCAATTCCACATTTCTGTACTTGCTTCCTGCACTGATACGAAGGGTATGGGTAGAAAGCTCAGGCACATTGTAGAAGTTAAATGCGGAGCGATGTACAAGGATGGTTCCTTCCTCCGGCTTAATTTCTACAAGCTTATTGTAGCTGTTCAGAAGGTTTGCACTCTGTCCATCCACTGTGATTCCGGTAATAGCCTTTAAATACTCCTTATCCTCTGTCTTTAAGCTAAATTCTCCTCCTACCTCGGTAGTGGTTCCTGTAAAGCTAGGAGTCTTCTCTCCCTTTACCAGCTTAAAGTCGGAAAGGGCACCAAGGCGTCCGTCTTCCAATACATTTAAGACCTGAGAAGGTCCGTTATAGTCCTTCTTCTGTGCTGTAGCGATAAAGTCCTTAAAGCTCAGCAGCTTTCCGCCGGCTCTTCTCTTCTCCGCGTTAGCATTTAAGTAATCACGGTAGCTGTAGAAAGACTCTGCCCCCTCATTATAGAGGTAGGAGCTGTCATCGATGGCCATGTTATAATACTGCTCTACGACAGCCGCCGCATCGCTGTTTAGCAGGTTTAACTCATTTAAGAGTAAAGCATTGCTCAGTAAGTCATAGTTGAAAATGACTCTGGCATCATAGTGGGTGCTTCCGCCTCCTGTTGCAGAGGAGGTACTATCCACCTCAGAAGCCTTCTTCTTACTGTTTTTCTTCTTACCGATACTTCCGGCGGTTGCTGCGGAAACGGAGTCTGCCTTCTTTCCGCTACTGGCAGAACTGCTTCCTGTGCTCTTCTTTCTGGCTGCGGTTCTTGCCTCCTTCTCAGAATCGGAATCCTCTGTGTTTACTGCCTTTCCGGGGAAGATTTCAAACTTAGTTTCCATCTCCTGGTAGCCTGCATAGCGAACCTTTAAGGTATAAGTTCCCACCTGATCCGTATTTACAGTCTTTCCGTCTTCTCCGCCGGTGCCGTAAACGATAAAGTAGTTGATGAAGTTAAAGAAGTCGTTAATATAAGTTAAGTTGTGAGATGTGCCGTCCGGCTTAATCAGGGTAACCTGCATATTGTCTACCTTAAGGTCATTGCCAAAAGTAGCGCCATTTTCCCCAACAACATCAAAGCCTACTCTTTCTCCCTGCTTTGCATTGTTGCTCTGGGCCTGAAGCTTTAAGCTAAACTTTGCAGCCTTTACAAACTCTACCGGAATGGTCACGGTTTCCTCTGTATAGGAAGAATGAATATTTAAAAGGTAAAGCCCGTGATTTCTCATATTTCCCTGGTTAGTGGGAATGGTGATAACGCCGTTGATGCCATACTTAGTCTTCTCTGTGGAAACACTATGGGTAAGATTTTCATTGATGATTACGTTGTCGTCATAACTAAGTAGAGCAATCTTATCAATACCCTCAAACCACTTGGTCTGTTCCTCTCCGGATAGGCTGAACTTCGCAACAAGCTGCTGTCCGTCTATTCCTCTTCCCTGTGCATCAATGGCTACCGGCTTTACATAATACTGGGTGCTGACATTCTTGGAATTTTCTTTACGACTCTCTGCTAAGTCAAAGGTGGTGGTGCTTGGATAAAGCTTTTCCTTTCCTTCCTTGTCCTTTGGTCCAAGGTAGTAATCGTAAATGCTGACTCTTCCTCTGGTCAGCAGATGCTTCGGAGCATCTTCCGGATTTCCGGCCTCTACCGCCTCGGTAGCTGTTCCCTTGTTTAAGCTAATGGTCTGTACAGTTTCTTCCGTTCCCTTCTTCTTTACTGCCAAAGTCTTAGGGGAAGCTACGGTACTGATCCACTTTACAATCTTTCCTTCGTCATCCACATTGGTCAAAGCAGCGGTAATATCCACACCGTCAACAAATACATCATAGTCAGAAATGCTTCCCTCATTGAAAACTACGGACACAAAGTCTCCAAGCTCTGTGTGTACAGCCTTGGTTTTCTCCGCATTTACCGCAGTCTTAGTTTCCTGATTAATGGAAGCCTGATTTTGGTCGGTATTGCTATTGTTGTTATTATTGCTATCCGTTCCGGCATGATTCTCGGTATTGGCACTGCCGTTGTTTGCATTGTTTCCTGCATTGGCACTGCTGTTATTAGCAGTATTTCCGGTATTGGCACTGCCATTGTTTACTGCGCTATTTCCGGAACCGGATGTGGAACCTCCACGGCTTCCGATGCTTCCACTTCCGCTATCGGAAGAACTTCCACGGCCTCCTTTACTACCGGATGAAGCTGATGCACCGGAGCCTCTGGATACACCTGCCACCTGAGGAATAGGACGATCCGCACCTTCTACCTGCTTATCGGATTCAGAGGAGGGAAGACCTTTTCCTGCCTCATAAACCGCC
>CALIEL010000327.1 GCA_938022235.1 Oribacterium parvum | reverse complement strand
CCCGCCTTGGGAATTCCCTGGAATAGTGCATTAAAATAGTTGTTGTCATAGGTCAGGCGCACCGGAAGCCTTTTGATAATGTAGGCAGGAAGCTCCTTACAATCTCTCCCCCACTGCTTCTTGGTATAGCCCTTAATCAGTTTTTCATAGATTTCTCTTCCTACCAAAGAAATGGCCTGCTCTTCCAGGTTCTTCGGTTCGGTGATTCCTGCCGCCTTTCGCTCCGCCTCAATTTTTTCTTTCGCTTCCTCCGGACGGATTACCCCCCACATCCGATTGAAGGTATACATGTTAAAGGGCAGGGAATAAATCTCCCCCTTATAATTGGCTATAGGAGAATTGGTAAAGCGGTTAAATTCCGCAAAGCGGTTCACATACTGCCAAACCTCTTCATTATTGGTATGGAAAATGTGGGCTCCATAGTGGTGAACCATGATGCCATTTTTCTCGTAGCTGTAAACATTTCCCCCGATATGATTCCTTTGGTCAATGACCAGAACCTTCTTTCCCCGTTCCTTTGCCTCTCTAGCAAAAACAGCGCCAAAAAGTCCCGCACCCACTACCAGATAATCAAACTCTGCCATCTATTCCTCCAATCTTGTCTCGAACTGTACACTGTTCCCTATTTTACCAAAGCTTTAGGAAGAACGATAGCGGAAAACAAGTCAACTGACAAAATCTTTACTCTATTAGTCGCTAAACAAAAAACAAAAAAGAAAGGAGGACCTTAGTCCTCCTCCAATCCCTCTAAGGTTCTATGCAATAATTTCTTCAATACCTGCATCTCTTCATCGCTTAGAGAAATGCATGACCGCATTCCCTCCGGAATGGACAGGGCTTTCTGCTTTAGTGCCTCTCCCTCTGCACTAATGCGCACACAAAGTGCTCTCTCATCCTCCTGATTGCGAGAGCGTGTGAGTAATCCTTTCTGCTCCAATCTTTTCAAAAGGGGTGTCAAGGTTCCGGAATCCAGATATAAAGCTTCACCCAGATCCTTTACCCGCACTTCTTTTTTCTCCCAAAGCACCATCATGGCAATATATTGGGTATAGGTCAAACCCAAGGGATCTAAAAACGGCTTATATTTTCTTGTTACCTCCTTTGCACATGCATAAAGGGGAAAACAAAGCTGATTTTCCAGTCTCAAACTTAAGTCGCGATCTACTTTCATTTATAGTCCTTTTTCGTTGATATAGCTTACTGCTGCAAGTCCTGCTACGGCACCGTCGGAAGCCGCTGTTGCCAGCTGGCGTATAGCCTTGGTTCTGCAATCTCCTGCGGTGAAAATGCCGGGAGTCTTGGTTAAGGTACTTTCTCCTGCAGAAATGTATCCCTTACCGTCTAATTCTACCAAGTCGGAAAATGCCTGATTATCCGGTGCCTGTCCGATAGCCACAAATAAGCCGTCTACCTTCAGGGTTCTTTCTTCTCCATCCTTGTTTGCCACTACAACACCGGTCAAACCGGAAGCATCACTTTCCAGCCTCTTTACGGTTGAATTCAAAACCAGCTCTACATTTGGCTTGGAGGTCAAACGATCCACTTCCGCCTTGTCCGCTCTGAATTCATCTCTTCGGTGAATCACATAAACCTTCTGCACATAATCGGAAAGGAAGGTAGCATCCTCCACCGCGGTGTTTCCGCCACCATTTACCGCTACCACCTTGCCACGGTAGAACATTCCGTCGCAGGTTGCACAGTAAGAAATCCCCTTTCCCACCAGCTCCTCTTCCTTTTCTACCCCAAGACTTCTGTTCTTGGCACCGGTAGCAAGAATTACGGCTTTTCCTTCGTAGCTCTTGTCCTTGGTTTTAACTTCCTTGAACTGTCCCTTATCTTCGATTCCCTCTACCTTTTCAAAAGCAAACTCCGCTCCCAGGTTTTTCGCCTGATTATAGAGGTTTGTGGCAAATTCAAAACCGGAAATCTTCTGGATTGCCGGATAATTTTCAATTTCCGGAGTGTTGATAATCTGACCGCCGTATGAAGCCTGTTCTAAAACCAATACGCTTTTTCCGGCTCTCAGTCCGTAAATGGCTGCGGATAATCCTGCTGTTCCCGCTCCTACAATGATAATATCATGCATTGTTTTTCTTTCCTTTCTGTTATTCTAATTATCTACAAGAAAAGGGCGACCGCAGTCACCCTCTTCTTTCCCTCCTTATAGAGGATATATCTTATGACCCAAACTACTCATTTTCCTTAAAGAACGGACTGCTTACCTTCTTTACAAGAATTTCATCAATTACTTTAAAAGCTCTAAAACCTGATCCTTCTGAATAAATCCTGTATTCTGCTTGTATACCTGGCCATCCTTAAATACGATTAAGGTTGGGATAGCGCGAACACCGTAGCGAGCCATCAAGTCCTGCTCTTCATCGGCATTAACCGCGTATACCTTAAAGCCCTGTGCCTCCGCTGCAATCTCTCCGATAATTGGAGAAAGCATCTTACAAGGTCCACACCAGTCTGCCCAGAAATCCACTAATACCGGCTCCTTAGACTGTAGTACCTTCTCTTCAAACTCTGCTGCAGTAATATTTGGTGCTGACATTTTCATTCCTCCTTGGGTATTTATAATAGTGATTATTGATTTTCTTTACAGGTTCGATTGTACGCAATTAAATAGACTGTGTCAAGTTCTCATTTCTAAAGAGTTTATAAAGTACAGAGTATCCTCCTGTATAGCATTAAATTTGTAAGTCTGCGTTATTTAGCATTCCTTTAAACAGGTCATGATACATATCTCTTAAAGACTCTTCTATTTTGGATATTGTAGATATTTTATTTCCTGCATCTTTCGAAGATGATCCGCAAAGATAAAAGGCTTCATAATCTGTTCCATAATCAATAGCAAGATATCTATCATGATACATTGTTCCTGCGTTTTTTATTTTCAATTGGATGTTGGGATAATCTTGTTTAAAGTCATTTAAAATACTCTGCGTGAGCATATCCTTGTTTTTCAAATTTTCACTAAAGACTATAATTTCAACATTATCTTTAGCAGCTCTCAATAATTCCAGTGTTTTTAGACCTATGTAGTTATCAATTAAGAAAATGCTTTTCTTTGCAGACTTATATACTGTAGTATAGGCAAGATCAGCTTCAATCTTCTCTCCGTTCATCAGCAGAAAATGTTTATAGCTATTCGGATCTATAAAGTTATCCATTACTTTTTTAAAGTCTTCCTTCGATGCCAAAGTGCTTATCTTACTATTAAGTGTTGCTATATCTCTGGTATTCTGTGTCGTCTGTGCTGCTACTTGTATAAACGCTTTGGCATCGATAAACTCACTGTTTTCAACAAGGAAATCCTTCATCTGCTTAAACATTCGTATCAATGCCTTGCTTTGTTTTGTGGCAAGTTCCCCTTTTAATACAGTCATTAGCATATAAATTCCTTGTTCTGTAAAAGCGTAGGGGAGATATCTTCTACCGCCAGGGGTTGAGGTGAAATTTTTGCACCTCAAATTCTCAAACTCTACTCGAGTAAGTTGAAACATGAAATCTTCACCTTCAAATTTCTCAATATTGTTTTTTACCTGTCTATTAAAGTATCTTGTCTCATAGCCATATATCTCAGCTAAATCTCCATCAATCATTACTTTTTGACCACGAACAAGATGGATTTTTTCTTTTAAAGCTGTACTCTCTACAATTTTAGTTTCTTTATTTTTCTCAGACATAATAACACCTCATATACCAGAATGATGTTTCATATTAAGCATCAATCATTGTTATTATCCTAATAATTTTATAGTTAAACTTTTAGATTTTATTTTCTACTCCTCCTGTTGCAAATACTCCTGAATCATACTGTAAGAAAATCCCTTTCGAAGGAGGGAGGCCGTAAGCTTCTGTCTTTCCTTCCAATCTGACAGATCCATGTTTCTGCTTTTCTTCTCCAGCCAACGCTTTAAGGCAATCCTTTCCGGCTCATTCTCTCTCTGCTCTTCAAAGGAGCTTTCCTCTCCCTCTTCTCTATGTTTTCTTTGAAAATCCTCCATGGCTTCTCGAATCACAGATCCGTCAACGCCTCTACCATAGAGCTTACTCTGCATATCCTTTGCGGAACGGCGATGAGCATTTTCTTCCAAATATTGCATACAATAGCGATAGTCATTGATGTAGTCGTATTCTTTAAGAAAGGAAATGGTTCTCTCTATAATTTCTTCTGTATAATGCTCGGACTTTTGCAGTTTTTCCCGAAGTCTCCGTTCGGTCTTTGCCGCCCCTGTTAAGAGATAAAGGCTTCTTTCTTTGCATCGGTTATAGAGCCTTTCCTCTTCGGATAGACTTTCTCTTCGTAAGGGATTTAAAGGAGCTGCAAGCTCTTTTTCCAAATCCATCGATTTCTTTTCTTCCTCTATATTTCTCTTTCTCTCTGCCTGTTCCCGAAGAAATTCCTCCGGATTCCATTCCTTCAAGCTGTTCCTCCTTTTATCTATTCTTTACTCCTCCGGCTTTCACGCACTCTTCATTCTTCTTTTTTCTAAAGAGGCTCCCATGCATCTCTTGATAAAGCTTTAGGAAAAAAAGAGGGAGTCCGCACTCCCTCTTCAAACAAATCTTATTCCTCTGCGTCCTCAGCCAGGCTAACCGTAAGATCCATATCCTCATCCTCCGGAACAAAGGCCAAAACCTCTTCCAAATAGGGGTCTTCCTTCAAACCGTATTCTTTACGAAGTTGAATCTCCAAATCCGCCATGATTCTGGGATGACTCTTTAAGAAGGCCTTGGCATTCTCACGGCCCTGTCCGATCTTATCCCCGTTATAGGCAAACCAGGCACCACTCTTCTCAATCATCTTCTTTTCTACCGCAAGATCCAGGATTTCTCCTTCCTTGGAAATACCGGAACCGAAGCTGATGTCAAACTCCGCATTCTTAAAGGGCGGGGCAATCTTATTCTTGGAAATCTTCACCTTGGTACGGGCTCCACTGAAATCTCCGTCACCGGTCTTAATGCTTTCTCCCTTTCGGATGTCCACACGAACAGAAGCATAGAACTTTAAAGCGCGTCCGCCGGTGGTGGTCTCCGGATTACCGAACATCACGCCGACCTTTTCTCTTAACTGATTGATGAAAATAAGGATACAGTTAGACTTGGCGATAATAGCGGTAAGCTTTCTTAAAGCCATAGACATCAAACG
>CALIEL010000326.1 GCA_938022235.1 Oribacterium parvum | reverse complement strand
ATGCTTTTGGAACGGGGAAGAGGCTTTTCCTCCGGTTTTCAAAAGCTGGATTGCCTTCCTTTTTCCGGGAAAAGCCTGGTGTATCAGGGCGCGGAGGGAGCCTACTCCTATCTTGCGGGAAGAATTTTTTTCCAAAAGGAAAATATGATAGCCTGCACACATTTTCAGGAGGTGCTTTCGGCTTTGGAAGAAGGAAGGGCGGACTATGCCATTCTTCCCATGGAAAACTCCACCTACGGTATGGTACAGGACAATTTCGACCTTCTGGCTAAGCATCCTAAGCTTTATGTGGTGCAGGAAATCGAATTTCCGGTATCCCATTGCCTGGCAACACTTCCAGGACAGTCATTCTCCGACATAAAAAGAGTCTATTCCCATCCCCAGGCTCTGTCTCAGTGTGCATACTTTTTTCAGAAGCATCCGGAGATACAGGGAATCCCCAGTTTAAATACAGCGATTGCCGCTAAGAATCTTATGGAGACCGGGGAAGAGGGAGCCGGGGTTCTGTGCAGCAGGGAGGCAGCCTTAGAGTACGGTCTTTCGATTTTAGAGGAAAATCTTAGTAAAAAAGAGAACAGCACCCGCTTTTTCATTTTAGGAAAAGAAGCGGTGTTTTCAAAGGATGCCGGGAAGCTCAGTATCTCCTTTTCTCTGCCCCATGCAGTGGGAAGTCTGTACCATATCTTAGGGAACTTTTTGTTTAACGGATTGACTCTCACCATGATTCAGTCCAGACCTGTGGGGGACGGAGAGTTTTCTTACCGCTTCTATGTGGATTTTCTTGGGAATTTAGAGCAAAAGGAAGTGTTGAATGCCTTGACCTGCTTACAGGAAGAGGGCGTTGACTTTAGGGTTTTAGGAAATTACCCTTCTAAAGAGTTCAAAAGATAAAAATTAAGTTTTTCGGAACGAAAATGCAAGAACTTAGAAAGTAGATAATCTTTCTTTTTTCACAATTATCCAGTACACTAGGAAAAACTGTAGCGAGGAGGTAATATGCAGCAAATTAATATATTGGTTGTAGATGATGAAAAAGAAATTGCCGAGTTAGTGGAAATTTACTTGGTGTCTGACGGATATAAGGTTTTTAAGGCATATAATGCAGAGGAGGGCTTACAGATTTTATCTCAAGAAGAGATTCATCTGGTGCTTTTGGATGTGATGATGCCGGGAATGAACGGACTGGAGATGTGCCGTAAGATTCGAGAAAGCTCCAATATCCCCGTGATTATGCTGTCTGCAAAGTCCGAGGATCTGGACAAAATTGTAGGTTTAACCGGCGGGGCGGATGACTATGTGACCAAGCCTTTTAATCCTTTGGAGCTTACTGCCAGAGTGAAGTCTCAGTTAAGACGGTATACCCAGTTAAATCCCAATGCGGGTCCCAACTATGTGAATAATGAGATTCATATTCGGAATATGCTGATTAATAAGGATAATCATAAGGTCCTGATTGACGATGAGGACATTAAGCTCACCCCTATCGAGTTCGATATTCTTTTCCTTTTGGCATCTCATCCCGGAAAAGTTTTCTCCACCGATGAGATTTTTGAAAAGGTTTGGAATGAAAAGGTGTATGAGGCCAACAATACGGTTATGGTACACATCCGTCGTCTGAGAGGAAAGATGAAAGAAGACCAAAGAGAAGATAAGATTATTACCACCGTTTGGGGCGTTGGCTATAAGATTGAAAAGTAGGGGTCTTGGCGTTGAAGAAGACAAGTTTACCCCACCACTTCGGTCGGGGCTATTTCATGCAACTGTTGATTCATGTGGGGATTTCCGCTCTTTTTACAGCGGTCATCGAATGTTTTCTGGTTTTAAATATCGGTTCCTACACCAATTATCTGGTGCAAATAGGAAATGACAACCCCCTTGTACAGCGCTTTGCCTTTGTCAGCACCGTCAGTATTTTGCTTTTTGTACTGGTGGGAATTTTGATTTTTACCATCATTTTCCTCTTTCTGCAGAGAAAAACCGCAAGAGATATTGAAACTCTGGCACAGGGCGTAAAGCAGATATCCGCCGGGGATTTTCATACGGATATTGCCATTTCCGGAGAAGGAGAGCTGGCGCATATTGCGGAAAGCATTCGTCTTATGGAGGAGGAGCTGTCCTCTCATATTGAACGGGAGAGGGAAAATGAACAGTCCAAAACAGACTTGATCACCAATATTGCCCATGATTTAAGAACCCCACTCACCTCTATTTTGGGCTATCTGGACTTGCTTCGAAACAGCCAGATGGTTCCGGAGGAAATGAAAAAACATTATATTGAAATCGTATATAACAAAGCTCTCCGTTTACAAAAACTAATCGAAGAGCTTTTTGGCTTTACAAAATTATCCTACGGCAAGCTGAATATGAATATCAGCACCCTGGATTTGGTTCAGCTTTTGTCCCAGCTGGTGGAGGAAAGCTATCCGAATTTTGAGAAGAACAATCTTTCCTATGACTTTTCCGCCAATGTAAAATCTCTTTTTATCGAAGGAGATGGGGATCTTTTGGCCAGACTTTTTGATAACTTAATCAGCAATGCCATCAAATACGGAGCTGAAGGAAAGCGGGTTCTGATTCGTCTTCGTAAGGAAAAGGAAGAGGTGATGGTGCAGGTCTTAAACTTCGGCTATGTGATTCCGGAAAAGGAACTGCCGTTGATTTTTGATAAATTTTACCGTGTGGAGCATTCCCGTTCCCTAAGCACGGGAGGAACCGGCTTAGGGCTTGCTATTGTAAAGAATATCGTGGATATGCATCATGGAAATATTACGGTGCAATCGGATATGGGAGGAACCCGATTTAACGTGACTCTTCCCCTAAAATATACGGAGGAAGCAAAAAGCTTTGCGGAGAGATCTGCCCGGGAAGAACGAAACAGTAGAGGAACTGAGAGCGGAGAGAAGAAAAATGAGGGAAGGTCTGAAAGAAGAGTAGAGAAAAAGCCTGAGAGAAGGCCGGAAAAGAAGAATCGAAAGAAGGATAGAAAGTAGGGAGAAATGGGAAAGAAGGCGTTGATTTTTGTATTTCTCTTCTTTCTTTTCCTCATGGGAAAAGAGGGAAGAGCGGAAAATCTGAATTTAAGCTACCAGTACGGAATACAAAATACGGCGAAGTCCGGGAGAAGTCTGCCCCTTTTTCTTACAGTGGAAAATACGGAGGAACAGGTTTTTTCCGGTAATTTAAAAGTTTTATTTGCGGAATCCAACCAAAGTATCGTGGAATATTCTTATCCCATCGTGGTGGAAGGCAACAATAAAAAGGAGCTTGTAAAGAACCTGAGTCTTCCCACCGGTGTGAATCAGATGCTTATCAGTATTGAGAATAAGCAGGGAGAGCAAATCAACAGCCAAAGAGTGGGATTGGATATTTCAGGAACCGATGCGGAGCTTTTTGTGGGAATTCTTTCCGAAAAGGGAGAGGGCATCGGTTATCTGCACAATGCCAGAATCAATAACGGACTTCTGGAAAGCAGAACTTTTGCATTTCAACCGGAGTCCTTTCCCAAGGAAGAGTCGGTGCTTTCTCTTTTGGATTTATTGATTATTCGGGACATTTCCTTTTCCGCCCTGTCCAAGGAACAGGAAAATTTCATCAATTCCTATATTGAACAGGGGGGCGTAGTTTTATTTTCTCTTTCCGGGGCAAGAGGGAGAGAAATCTTAGGGGACAATTATTCCGCCTTATTGGAAAAGGAATTGGATTTTCAGGAAAGAGCTTTGCATCTTGGCACAGAGGGGGACCTGGCTCAAGAGAGTACTGTATCGGTTTTCAGCTCTCCCGTACATTTTAGAGGAGGAAGAGAGGAACTATTTTCGGAAAATCAGCCCTATCTTTCCGTGCTTCCCAAGGGAAACGGTTTGCTGGCTGTTTTAGGCTATGACTTATCCGAAGTGGAACGTTATGCTACGGAGGACAGCTCTTATGTAGGCAGACTGCTACTTAGCCTCTATGGGCAAAATCGTTTGGATAACCTGTCTATATCCGCATCGGAAAAAAGCTTAAAGCAGTACTGGGATTTAGAGGAGCTGATGAATCTTTCCGATTTGAGTAAGCTTCCTTCCCTGGCCTTATATTTTGCCATTCTCTTTCCCAGCCTGATTTTTTTGGGACCGGGGCTTTATCTTTTGATGCGCTCCCAGGGAAATTTAAAATATTATCGATTGAGCATTCTGTTGTTTTCGCTTTTTTTGGGAGTAATTGTTTGGTCCCTGGGTATGGGAACTCGTTTTAACGGAAGCTTTCTTTCCTACCTTAAGCTTTCTCAAATCACGGAAGATACGGTGGAGGAACAGAATTACATTAATTTGCGTTCTCCCAATGAAAATAATATCAGCCTTTCCGTAAAGCCTGAATATACCGTGAATCCTATTGTAAAGGGAATGGATTTTACAGGAGATCTTACGGAGCTTTTGCAAAAGGAAGATTTGCATCGAATGGATATTCGAAGGGACAGAGAAGAGTCTCTGATTCATATCATTAAGAGTGATGCCTTTGCCCCTCATTATTTTAATATCAACAAAAAATCCGCCAATGCCAAGGGGGATATTCAGGGGACCATCCATTATTATCAGGGAAAGATTAGCGGAAAACTGAAAAATACTACGGAATATACCTTTTATGACAGCTTTTTTTATATTTTCGGCAGGATGGTGAAGTGCGGAAAATGGGAGAGCGGGGCGGAAATAGACCTGTCTACCCTGGAGAGCATAGCCATACCTGTGGGAGATTACGAGTACAGCAGCAATCTGATCAGTAGCGGAAACGGAAAGAATTTTCTTCGTTATATCTTAAGTGAAAGATTGCACGGCTATTTTTCTGATGCTCGATTCTTCGGCTTCATTCGAGAGGAGCAGTTGGGCTTTACTGAAGAGAAGAATATTGAAAAATACGGCGTACACATTCTTACCCAGTCAGTAGCTTTGGACCGAAAGGAAGGCGACAATATAGAGTACTGTGCCCTTTCCAGAGACCCTGTGGTGTCCAGCGGAGAATACGACTTACAGACCAATACCATGAATCCCATGATTCCCTTGGAAATTCATTATCCTCTGGGGGAGGAGCAAAATATTGAAGGTATTCGTTTTGAAAAGATAGAGCTGGAGGACGGAAAACTTTTACAGAATTTTCAGGGAAATATGGCTCTTTACAATTATCAGACAGGAGGCTATGACCTGCTTCCCTCCAAGGACGGAACTCTGGAAGGAGAGAAGCTCGCTCCCTATTTAAGTGAGAAAAAGGAGCTGAATATCCGCTTTGTACCGAAGGAAAGCAATGTTTCTCCTCAAATCAGGCAGTACCTGCCTCAGATTTATGTTGTGGCAAAGGAGGAAGCATGATTCAATTCCAAAATGTAAAAAAAAGCTATGGCGGCATAAAGGTGATTGAAGACTTCTCCTTAGAGGTTTCCGATGATCAGATTTTTGGCCTGCTGGGACTTCCGGATACCGGAAAATCCACTCTTGTGAATCTGCTTATGGGGCTTTATCCCTTGGATAGCGGTCATATTTTTATTGATGATATGGAAGCAGGTTCCGGACTGAGGAGACTCAAGCGAAGACTGGGCTATGTGCCCGATATTCCGGGAGTCTATCCCCAGATGAGGGTGGGAGAGTATCTTACGTTTTTTGCCTTCTGTTACTCTATGGAGGAAAGCCGTATTCGGGGAAGGATTCGACTACTTCTGGAAATGTCCGGGCTTTTGGCTTGGGAGGACAGTGCTATGGAGCTTTTGCCCAAGGCGGCTTTACAAAAGCTCTCCTTCGTTCGAGCAATTCTGCACGATCCCAAGATTCTGATTATTGATGAGGCTTTGGCGGGCTTGGATCCGAGAACACTGGAAGAAATCAAAACCATGCTATTGGATTATCAAAGTCAAGGAAAAAGCATTTTCATGACAGGCTCTTCCTTAGGAGAAGTGTCGGACTTTTGCACCCATCTGGGCTTTTTGCATCAGGGAAAAATGATTCGGAGCGGATCGGTGTCGCAGATTACCCGAGAGCTCAGCATGCAAAATCCTATTATTATTCAAGTACAGGGGAAGAGTACAGGACTTATGCAGGCTTTAAAAAATGAGCCGAAAGTCAAGTCTATAAGCCTTCGGGAAAATGAAATCCGGGTAGGATTTTCGGGAACCAGGGAGGAAGAGGCCGGGCTTTTACAAAATATAGTGGAAAGCGGAATCAAGCTTTATTCCTTCTATAGAGAACAGGGCAGTATCGAGGGCGTTTTGTTTCAAAAATCTCAAGAGGAAAGGAGTCTTTTGTCCTATGAAAGAGAATCCGATATGGAGTAAGGACAGTTTGCTGGGAAACCGAAGTTTGTTTCTTCCTATGCTGATTTTCTTTACCAATCTTTTGCTCTTTGTGCTTTTATTCGGAAATCTCTATTATATTTCCTTGAATGCACAGCAGACGGGAGAAATTCGTTACGCCATGTTTAATCGTTTTTATTATTATGTAGGCGGCGGTCTTTTCGTTTTTCTTCTGCTTTTGGCTCCTGCCCTAAGTGCTTCCAGTATTACCCAGGAAAGAGAGCAAAACAACTTAGCTCTGCTTTTGTGTACGGATTGTACGGAAAAGACCATACTACAGGGAAAGCTCATAGCCTATATGTCCACCCACCTGACTCTACTTTCCTCCACAGTTCCTTTTTTGGCTACCTTATATATCTATGGCGGAATTTCCGGCAGTTTGGTGCTTTTATATTTTTTCTTTTATATTTTTTCCGCCCTCTATTGCACGGCTCTCGGTATCTTTTGCAGTTGTCTGGGAAAGAATACGGCTTATTCCACGGCACTGAGCTACGTGCTGGAATTTATCAGCTTTTTGTTTGTTTTCTATGGACTTTACTGGTGTAGAACTCAGGGATATTTTTTCTACGGTCTGATCCTGGCATTTCTGTTTTTTACCCTCTTTAGTTTGAGCTTTTTAGGAATAGGGAAAAAATATCTAAGAGGTTTACAAACAAATTGAACTAGGATATTCTGTAGGAAGTTTAAAAGGAAGAGGGGAAACTATGTTTTCAACGGTAATGATTGGTATAGCGGGAGGTTCCGGTTCAGGAAAATCCACCTTTACCAAGAGAATCAAAGAATGCTTTCCGGAGGAAGTGGCAGTTCTCTACCACGACAATTACTATAAGTCCAATGACGGAGTGCCCTTTGCCCTACGGCAAAAGGCCAATTATGACCATCCGGATGCCTTTGAAACGGATCTTTTGATTAAGCATTTGAAGGCTTTAAGAAGGGGAGAAAGTATTTCCTCTCCCACCTATGATTTCAGTACCCACAACAGAACTGACCGGTACTTTGTTGTAGAACCGAAGAGAATTATTCTGGTGGAGGGAATTTTGGTGCTGGAGAATCCGGAGTTGCGCTCCCTTTTTGATATTAAGATTTATGTGGAAGCGGATGCGGACGAAAGAATTATTAGGCGAATTATTCGGGATGTGAAGGAAAGAGGCCGTCAGGTGGAGGATATTTCCGAACAGTATTTAAACACGGTTAAGCCTATGCATTACCTGTATGTTGAGCCAACCAGAGCCAAGGCGGATATTGTGATGAATTCAGGAATGAATGATGTTGCATTTGATTTAATGAAGACAAAGATTGAAAGCTTATTGCAGAATGAGTAGTAAAGGAGAAAATATGGTTTATCAATCCACTCGCGGAGGAGAAGAAAATGTAAGTCCGTCTTTAGCAATTGTGCAGGGACTGGCAAAGGACGGGGGACTTTTTGTACCACAGGAAATGCCTAAACTGGAAAAGTCTCTTGAGGACTATGCTGAGTTATCCTATCAGGATTTGGCTTATGAAATCATGAAGCTTTATCTTACGGATTTCACCGAGGAGGAATTACGCTACTGCATTAATTCTGCCTATGACGATAAGTTTTCCACAAAGGAAATCGCTCCCGTGGTAAAAAAAGGAGATAGCTATTACCTTGAGCTTTTCCACGGAAGAACGCTGGCCTTCAAGGACATGGCATTGTCCATTCTTCCATACCTTATGAAGGTAAGTTGTAAAAAGAATCAGATTCAGGAGAAGATTGTGATTCTCACCGCTACCTCCGGAGATACCGGAAAGGCTGCTATGGAAGGCTTTTGTGATGTGGATGGCTGTGAGATTATTGTCTTCTACCCTAAGGACGGAGTTTCCCCTTTCCAGGAGCGGCAGATGCGGGCTCAGAAGGGACAGAATACCCATGTGGCGGCAATCCTTGGGAACTTTGATGATGCACAGAGTGGAGTAAAGAAGATTTTCTCCGATAAAGCCTATCAAGAGAAGCTGCTGGAAAAGGGTTATAGACTTTCTTCCGCAAATTCCATTAACATCGGACGTTTGGTTCCTCAGATTGTTTACTATGTTTATGCCTACTGCCGTTTGATGAAAAGCGGGGAGCTGAAGGCAGGAGAGAGCCTGAACGTGTCCGTACCTACCGGAAATTTCGGAAATATTTTGGCAGCTTATTGTGCAAAGGGTATGGGACTTCCCTTAGGAAAGCTTCTTTGTGCTTCCAACGACAATAAGGTTTTAACAGACTTTTTCCGTACGGGAATTTACGATAAGAACCGTCCCTTCCATGTAACTACCTCTCCTTCTATGGATATTTTGATTTCCTCCAATCTGGAAAGACTCCTGTATTTTGCCGGAGAAAATGCTGAAGAATGTAAGAAGCTGATGGAAGAGCTGAAGGATAAGGGAAAATATCGTATTTCTGAGACGATAGCAAGGGAACTGAAGGACTTTTACAGTGGCTACGGAAAAGAAGCCGAGGGTAGTCACAGCATTTTCCAGACCTATAAGGAAACAGGCTATGTTCTGGATCCCCATACCGCAGTAGCCAAGGTAGTTGCAGACCACTACGCCTATGAGCAGGGAAGACGGGACAAGTGTCTTGTGGTTTCTACAGCCAGTCCGTATAAGTTCTCCCAGACTGTTTTAAAGGCCTTAAAGGAGCCTGTACCAAAGGATGTATTTGAAGGCATCGAAGCTTTGGAAAAGCTTTGGAAGGAGCCTATTCCCGCTCCGGTCAAAGAAGTGGAGGAGGGAGAAATTCGCCACAGCACCGTATGCTCAGTGGAGGATATGGAGGCGACGGTTTCTCATTTCTTGCTTTCCTAGGCTTTAAAAATGTGTTACACTCTCCCCGTAGTTTAGGGTGAGATTTATAATTATGAATGTTCTTTACTAAAAAGGAGGATCAATATGTTAGTTAATGCAAAGGAAATGTTGGATAAAGCGCTGGCTTCCCATTACGCCGTTCCTCAGTTTAATATCAATAACCTGGAGTGGACCAAGTCCATTCTCCTGGCTTGTGAAGAGACCAAGTCTCCCGTAATCCTTGGTGTATCCGAGGGTGCAGGAAAGTATATGACAGGCTTTGAGACTGTTTCCGCTATGGTTAAGGCTATGGACAAGAGCCTTGGCATTACTGTTCCGGTGGCTCTT